>CAZFJD010000097.1:0-10477 GCA_964518775.1 uncultured Syntrophaceae bacterium | reverse complement strand
TCTTCAGGCAAGCAAGGGTTCACTCAGCACCATGACGCGGTTTCTCCTCCAGATGGGACTGATTGAAAGGGTTGGATTGCCAGGCCAGAGGCGTGACTATTTTCGGATCAAATCCGGTGCTTGGACGCAATTAGTCCGGCATGCTGTCTATGAACTCTCAGCCTTACGAAAATTGGCTGAGCGTGGGTTGGAATTAATGGAAGGGCAAGACTCGGAGCTCAAACAGCGATTAGAGGAAGCCCGTGATCTATTTAGTTATATGGAACGAGAATATCCTCTGCTGATCGAGCGTTGGGAGGAGGAACACAAGAAGGCTTCAAGGTAATAGAACGGGGCATCATAGGGTGGGTTCGGAAAATGAACAGTTTATCAAGCGTCGACTTTATGAGAGAGAAAATACCCTGGCTCAGAAAAAGCTGGGGCCGGACTATGCTGTTAGTGAGTTCTTTTTTACCGTTCTTCGGCTATCTCTCCATATTCTGGTGGATCGATCGATTACACCCATACGGTGCGATCATTAGCCAAATGGCCTTATCAATTTTGGCATGTATCATCTGCTACATTGTCATGCGCTATATGATCTACAGGCTGCGTGATCAGTGTAAACTAACTCATCAGTTGCCCAACTGGGCTGCTGGGTTTCATTTGGCATTTGTGATTGCACTAATCTTTGCTTTGATGGTCCACCCTCTTATGGTGAACGGGCAACGATTATTGCCAATCTGGGTAGCTATTCCATTAGGCTTGTTTCTTATTATATTTGGCTCCCTGATTCGACTATCGGCGATGACGGACAGTGGGTTTTCACTAGCGCATGCATATGGCGTTTATCTTGTTTTTCCCGAGGACGGACTTCATATTGATAAAAAGGTTTATGCTTTTCTCAGACATCCGTTGAGTGCCGGCGTGATTTGTATATCGATCGGCAATGGGCTTATCAGGAATAACATTCTGGCGCTCCTGACTGCTCTCATTTTTCTTATCCCCATCCTACTGCAGATGAAACTTGAAGAAGACGAACTGATTGAGAGATTCGGAGACGTGCACAGACGTTATATGAAAGAGACCAGAGCTCTTTTCCCGCGCTGGCGAGACCTCGGAAGGTTATTGAATCTTGTTTTCTTCATAGGGTAACCTGATGTGGTGCTGTAAACTGGGGTATGCCCAACCCCGGCATGCAGCCAGGAAAAAAACTTGGACGTATTTAAAGAGTTTTTATGTAAATAGGATTCGATCAGAATATGAGTGGGATGATAAAAATCCGTGCTACGAGCAGAGTGATTTCTGGTGTTTTATTGATGTTCGCCATACTTTTTATATCTGCCGGCCGATGGAATTATTGGCAGGGATGGGTTTATTTGCCGCTTTGGATTTATGTGGAATTGTTTACTTGGCTTATAGTGCCGTCAGGACTTCTCCAAGAGAGAATCAAACCTGGCCCTGGGACTAAAAAATGGGATTATGTATTTCTTGGGTTCTTTCTTCCCTTAACCTACATTATTCCCCTTATTGCTGCGTTAGATGGAGGACGGCATCATTGGACAGGCGATTTTCCTATATGGGTTAACGTTGTGGCATTCGTTGTTATTCTTCTCGGATATTCTTTGTTTATCCTGAGTCTGTGGATGAATCAATTTTTCTCAACTACGGTACGCGTTCAAAAAGAGAGAGGTCACCATGTCATCGATGAAGGACCATACGCATTTATCCGGCATCCCGGTTATGCTGGTGTTATCGTCTCTTCTTTTGGCATAGCGATTGCGTTGAACTCTCTGTGGGCTTTGATCCCTACAGGGTTGTATGCGATTGTTTTTGTCATTCGAACCTATTTGGAGGATGCTACCCTCCAAAAGGAGTTGCCAGGTTATGCAGATTATGCGGCAAGGGTGAGATATCGATTAATTCCAAAGATATGGTAGAGGTTATTATGAAGACTATCGTCAGGCTAACAAGCAAAAATGAGGGAGTAATACCATGAATGGGACATCTAACCACCCATGTGCTCTTGTAACAGGGGCTACCAGCGGTATTGGAGCAGCTTTTGCGAACCGCCTGGCCCAGAAAGGATTTGACCTCATTCTCCACGGACGGAGACAGAAAAAACTGATGGAACGTGCCGAAAATCTGGAGAGAACGCATCATATCTCGGTTGAAATCATCATTGCAGAACTCTCCCGAACTGAAGAAATGAAAAAGGTTGAAGAACGCATCCAAAGTCTGGACCGGCTGGACATGCTCATCAACAATGCGGGCTACTGGACACCCGGTGCTTTCTGGGAACACTCCCCTGATTCTTTAGAGGCCATGATTATGGTCCATGTTATTGCACCCGTTAGATTCATCCGTGCCGCACTTCCGCGCATGTTGGAGCGGCATAAAGGGGATATTATCAACGTTTCATCAGCGGGGGCCTATTTCAACATGGTTACTGTGGAAAATTACGGGGCAACTAAGGCCTATGTGGTCAGCCTCAGCGAATCATTGCACGTCGCCTTGATGGGGACGGGCGTCCGCGTCCAGGCACTGGCTCCAGGATTCACGGTGACGGAGTTTCATTCACGGCTGGGCGCAGACTTCACAAAGGAGCAAAGGAGATGGATGCGGGCTGAAGAGGTCGTAGACATATCCTTAAGAGCATTGGAAAAAGGACGGGTCGTGTGCATCCCTGGGGTTAGAAGTCGGCTTATTGTGAAATTCGCCAGTGCACTGCCGCGCCGTGTCTATTACAAAGTGATGAAAGCTATTGGAGAGAAGGTTAAAAAGAGATGGGACGAAACTGGAAAAGCTTAGCAAAACGTAGGTAAGAACAGCGAAATGAATCATTCAATAGTAGAAAAACAAATTAAACCATCTGCAACAGATGGGAAAATTGTATTTAAAGTGAGAGGCCTGAGAAAGGTCTATGGAATGGGAGAGGTGGAAGTGCACGCCCTCCGCGGTGTAGACTTGGAGCTCTACGAAGGCGAACTGGTCGTGCTGTTAGGGCCCTCAGGGAGTGGAAAATCGACGCTC
Organism: uncultured Syntrophaceae bacterium; assembly: GCA_964518775.1. Lineage (GTDB taxonomy): Bacteria > Desulfobacterota > BSN033 > BSN033 > UBA1163 > JACAEX01. Next base: position 7,465 of record CAZFJD010000097.1, on the reverse strand, counting down.
CTGAATATCCTTGGTGGGCTTGATACAGCCACCGATGGCCAAGTGACCTATCGAGAAAAGGACCTTACCAAAGCGACCGAGAAAGAGCTGACAGAATACCGGCGCTTTCATGTCGGCTTTGTCTTTCAGTTCTATAACCTTATTCCAAGCCTCACCGCCCTCGAGAATGTGGCCGTTGTCACAGAGATCTCGAAAGACCCGATGAAGCCTGAAGACGCGCTCGGAATCGTCGGTCTCGGTGAAAGACTGAACCATTTTCCTGCACAGCTCTCAGGGGGTGAGCAGCAACGCGTTGCAATCGCCCGTGCCGTGTCTAAGAATCCTGAAGTCTTGCTCTGTGACGAACCGACAGGAGCACTCGATTCTGCAACGGGTGTCGTGGTGCTTGAAGCCCTTCATCGGATCAACCACGAACTGGGTACGACCACGGTGATCATCACTCATAACGCAGACATCGCTAAGATGGCAGACCGTGTGATCTATATCAGCAATGGTCTGATTTCAAAGATCGTCAGAAACACTGTGAAAGAAGAGCCAAAGGAGCTTCACTGGTAAGCCGATGAGGGCACTCAACCGAAAACTTTGGCGAGATCTGTGGAGAATGAAAGGACAAGCCTTTGCCATTGTCCTTGTGATTGTGAGCGGGGCTGCGACCTTTGTCATGTTACGAAGTACCATGGACTCCCTGAGCCTGACGCAAAAGAGTTTCTATCAAGACTATGGCTTTGCCGATGTCTTCGTCTCATTAAAGCGAGCACCTGAGAGCGTTAAACAGCGTATCGCTTCAATACCAGGGGTGGAGCAGGTTGAGACTCGCGTTGTGGCTGACGTGAAACTAAACATCGAAGGGTTCAACGAACCAGTAACCGCCAAACTTGTCTCTGTGCCCGACACTGGAGAGCCTCTTTTGAACAGAATCTACATCAGGAAGGGAAGGATGGTTGATCCCTGGAAGGACAATGAAGTCGTGGTCAGCGAGGCCTTTGCCGCTGCCCACCGCTTCTCCCTCGGTGACAGATTCGGTGCGGTGATCAATGGGAAGTGGAAAATGCTGGATATCGTCGGCACGGCCTTATCCCCCGAGTTCATCCTTCAAATAAGGCCAGGGGGAATCACTGTAGACTTCAAGCGGTATGCCATTCTCTGGATGGGACGGAATGCTCTTGGAACAGGCTATAACATGAAGGGGGCATTTAATGACGTGGTGTTGAGGCTTTCTCCAGAGGCCAAAACGAGCGACATTCTCATCCAGATTGACAACCTCCTAAACTGGTATGGAGGCCTCGGCTCATACGGCCGTAAAGATCAAGTATCGCACCGTTTCTTGACCGAAGAATTCAGGCAACTCGAAACGACCTCCAAAATATTTCCGATCATCTTTATTGGTGTGGCTACTTTCCTGCTCCATGTAGTGATCAGCAGGACCATCAGCACACAGCGCGAACAGATTGCTGGCCTGAAGGCCTTCGGTTATAGCAACCTCGATATCGGTATCCACTATGTAAAAATGGTATTGTTGATCGTCCTGGTCGGTGTTTCGGGTGGGATTGCGGTAGGTGTTTGGATCGGCCAAGGCCTTGGCAGGATATATATGGAGTTTTACCGTTTTCCATATCTGATGTACGAGCTAAAGCCTTCCGTGGTTCTGACGGCCATATTGATCAGCATTGCGTCGGCCCTGCTCGGCACGCTCCATTCTGTATGGAAGGCTGCGAAGCTTCCGCCTGCGGAGGCCATGCGGCCCGAACAACCTGCCCAATACAGGAAATCGGTTGTCGAACATGTGGGTCTTTGGAGTGTGCTCTCCCAGCCTACCAGGATCATCATTCGAAATATCGAGCGCAGGCCGATTCGATCTCTTCTCTCAATGATCGGAATTGCCCTTTCATGTGCGGCCGTGATCGCAGCCACATTCTTTCAGGGCGCGATGGATTTCATGGTGAATGTTCAATTCAAGCTTTCACAGAAAGAAGACATGACCGTCACTTTTGTTGAGCCGACATCGAGGAAGGCCCTTTACGAGTTAAAAGGCCTCAGAGGGGTTGAGCACGTTGAGGTCTTCCGGTCAGTGCCCGTACGACTCAGGTTCCAGCAACGGAGTTATCAAACTTCCATCCGAGGGATAGAACCGAGCAGCCAGCTACACTTCTTGCTTGATACACATCTGAAGCCGATCCATATCCCCCCCGCTGGCATTGTGCTGACCGATTATCTGGGAGATATTCTTGGTGTCAGACCAGGCGACATGCTGACAGTAGAGATGCTTGAGGGCTCAAGGCCTCTGCGGCAAGTCCCAGTGGTCGGCTTGGTCCAGCAATATATCGGGCTCATGGGTTATATGGATCTTTTTGCCCTGAACCGCCTTATGAGAGAAGACCATACGGTATCAGGGGCCTATCTGGCCGTTGATTCCTTTGATAAGCCTGAGATATATAGAGCCTTAGTCGAGATGCCCCGTGTTGCGGGAACGTTTGTGAGGGAGGACGAGATAAGGAATTTCTATGAGACGCAGGCTGAGGCGCTTCTGTTCTTTACCTTTGTGGCTACTCTTCTTGCAGGGACGATTGCTTTTGGAGTGGTCTACAATAGTGCGAGGATCGCTCTTTCTGAAAGGAGCCGTGAACTGGCGAGCCTTAGAGTGTTAGGCTACACCCGGGCAGAGATTTCCTATATATTGTTGGGAGAACTCGGTCTCCTTACCCTTGCTGCAATTCCGCTTGGATTACTGATCGGGCGAGGCATGAGCGCCTATCTCGCAAAGGCAATCGAGTCAGACCTTTTCAGGGTTCCTGTGTTGGTTGAGCCTGCCACCTACTCGCTTGCGGCTACCGTCGTCGTTGTGTCAGCGTGTTTGTCGGGGTTAATCGTGCGACACCGCCTGGATCATCTGGATCTCGTCGCCGTATTGAAAACAAAGGAGTAAACCCCGTTAGAAATTCCAACGGGGCATTAACCCCAGCAGCAGAACAGAGGGGCATTATTTCTAACGGGGTGAAGAGATATGCGATTACGTAGATGGATCATCGTTATAACCGTTACCGCAGTGGTTTTATTAGCCATCGTTTACGGATTCATGCCAAAACCTGTACCTGTTGACCTGGTGAAGGTGTCCCGTGGACCACTGAAGGTAACGGTGGAAGAAGAAGGAAAGACAAGGGTGAAAGACCGGTTCGTCCTCTCTGCACCCGTGGCAGGATTCATGCGGCGGATCAAACTCGATGTGGGTGATCATGTCCAAAAGGGACAAACCCTCGTCGAGCTTGAACCCCTGAAATCGAATCTTCTCGACCCTCGGAGCCATGCGGCAGCGGAGGCTACTGTCTCGTCGGCTGAGGCCTCACTCAAAGTCGAAGAGGAGAGGGCAAGAGCAGCAGCAGCGGATGCAGAGTATGCGCGAAGGAATTTTGAGCGAATCAAGAAGCTTTATGGGGGAGGCTACGTTGCAAAAGATGCCTTGGAGCAGGTAGAGACAGGAGCCAAACGTGCAGAGGCGAACCTTCTCTCCGCCGAGGCTGCAGTAAAGGTTGCAAAATTTGAGCTCGACAAGGCCCAAACTGCACTTCGGCACTCAGCTGCGGAGAATACTAGAATTCAAGGCAAGGTTGTGACGGTCCAAGCTCCTGTTAACGGCACTGTCCTCAAGATCTATCGCGAGAGCGAAGGAGTGGTCCAATCCGGGGAAGCATTGATCGATATCGGAGACCCTAAAAATCTGGAAGTTAAGGTCGAAGTCCTTTCTGCAGATGCAGTCAAGATCAAGCCGGGAACCCCTGTTCTTTTTGAGCGCTGGGGTGGAAATTCAACGCTTTCAGGGAAGGTTAGAGTCGTTGAGCCTGCCGGATTCACAAAGATTTCGAGCTTAGGCGTAGAAGAACAACGGGTACTTGTCATCGTCGATATTGCTTCATTTCACAAGAGCGGACAAAACTTGGGCGACGGATACCGTTTGGAGGCAAGCTTCATTATCTGGGAGGGGAAGGATGTGTTGCAGGTCCCTGCAAGCGCTCTGTTTCGCAACAAGGACGGCTGGGCAGTGTTTGTGGCAAAAAAGAATAGGGCGTTCAAACGTGAGGTAAAGATTGGTCAGCGGACCGGGTTGACGGCTGAGATTCTCTCCGGATTATCTGAGGGGGAGGAGGTGATTTCACATCCTGACAACTCGATTGAGGGCGGAACCCGTGTTCGTCCACGGCAATGATAGCCCAAAGATTCGGGCGATGGATGATGTCAAGGCAGGTGACTGATATCTCAGGGAGTTCAGACTAATTTATGGGAGGAATGGTTAGCTACAGTAACGAATTAAAGACAAAGCATTTAGGGATTCCAGAGGATTATATAAGAAGGCATGGTGCGGTGAGCCCACAGGTGGCAAAGAAGATGGCTCAGGGAGTTCGGAAACCTTTTAATACGATATTTGGATTATCTACTACCGGCGTGGCAGGAGCCACAGGCGGGACAAAGAGATCTCCAATCAGGAGAGTCTTCATCGGAATTTCTGATGGGAGAAGAACTTGGGTGATAAAAGAGAATTTAAAGGGCAACCGCAGAATGATAAAGAGAAAGGCTGCCGAAAAGAATCTCGAATTTTCTTATGGCGCGTTAGTCCACGACAGACGTTCTTAAATTGAGGATATTGATCTTTCCATGTGAATCTTTTCTCCTTGAAATTTTGTCTCATGAGCAATAATATCAACATATATTTTCATGAGAGGAGGAGGTCTTAATGAAACTTGAGCGGTTTGAGGGTTGTTGGACGGCGATGGTTACACCTTTTGATCGAAAGGGAGAGGTCGATTTTGACGGTCTTGAGAAGAACATCCAGTTCCAAATAGAGAATGGGGCGAACCTTGTCCCAACAGGAACGACGGGTGAATCTCCTACCTTGGATTGGAGGGAACATGATCGGGTGATTACGAGGACGGTCAAGTTGGCGAAGGGTAAAGTCTTTGTCATGGCAGGGACAGGTTCGAACTCTACAAAGGAGGCGATCAGGGGAACGAAGCATGCTATTGAGGTCGGGGCTCAAGGCGCTCTTCTGGTGGACTGTTATTATAATGGACCCTCCTCTCTCGAACTGAGGACGCAATATTACGAAGTAATTGCCAAGGCATTCCGCAGGGCCTTCATCATGCCCTATGTGATTCCCGGAAGGACAGGGACGAAATTGGAGGTGGAGGATTTAGCCATCCTCCATCGTAAGTGCAAGAATGTAAGGTCGGTGAAGGAGGCCACTGGAGATCTCGAACGGATGGCTAAGACGAGGACCCTTCTGGGAGAGGGCTTTGATATTCTCTCAGGCGATGATGACAAGACCTATGAGATGATGGTTCGAGGCGATATTCGTTCGTCCGGCGTAGTGTCGGTGATTTCGAATATCGTGCCAGGTCCCATTGGTGAGATGGTAAAAGCAATTTTGGAGGGGGATATGGAGAGGGCTAATCGATTAAAGAATGTCTTAGATCCCCTCTTCAAGGTAGTGACAGTTAACACGGTCGAGTCCTATGAGGGATTTGAAGTTCCGGCCAAGTTCAGAAACCCCCTTGCCATCAAGACAATGATGAAGGGTCTTGGGTTGCCATCTGGTCCGTGTCGTCCACCCCTCGGAAAGATGACATCGAAGGGAGTGGAGGTAGTCAGAAATGCCCTGAAAGAGGCATATGAGAAAGATAGAGGGGTGTTGATGCCCACTCAAGATTTCTATAAGGTCAATATTGAGGAACGGCTTTCCAACGACAAATACTGGAAGTAATTAAGGAGAGGCTTTTGAGAAAGTGATGGGCCTGTCCCTGTTAATTGGGATGGGCCTTTTTTATAATAAGTAGAGAGATAATGATTCGCTGGGAGGGAGATCCATGGAGACAACTACGAAAGATGATACAAAGAATAAGCAGGGTTTGGAACGTGAGATGATGTTGATCGATGGTGAGTGGACTGGAAGCGTCGATGGCTATTTCATACCCATCGAGAATCCAAGCCGAAGGGGAAGTATCATTGGCGAAGTTCCCCGCGGAGGTGCAACCGAGGTGGATCGCGCTGTCCGGGCTGCTGCCAAGGCCTTTGAAAAGTGGAAGTGGGTTTCTCCGCGCGACCGTGGCAGACTGATGATCAAGATTGCGGATGCTCTGGAGGGGAAGGTCGAAGAGATCGCACGTATCACATCTCTCGAAACTGGGAATGCCATCCGAACACAGTCCAGGCCCGAGGTCAACCTCGTAGTGGACGTCTTCCGATATTTTGGAGGGGTGGCAAGCGAGCTGAAGGGAGAAACCGTTCCCCTTGGCGAACACCTTCTCAGCTATACGCGTCGGGAGCCGATCGGCGTGGTCGGGGGCATTGTTCCTTGGAACTCGCCCGTCTTACTGGGAGCGCTCAAGATCACGATGGCCATTACAGCGGGGAACACCTTGGTTCTCAAACCCTCTGCTGACGCGCCCATCGGTATTCTCAAAATGGCACGTATCTGTGCTGAACACCTCCCACCCGGCGTGCTGAATGTCATTACCGGAACCGGCGAAGAGTGCGGTGTCTCCCTTGCCAGACATCCCATGGTGCGTAAACTCACCTTCACCGGCTCCACCGAGGTCGGCAAGTTTATCATGGACTGTGCAGCGGATCGCATCGTACCGGTCTCCCTGGAGCTCGGGGGCAAGAGCCCACAGATCGTCTTTCCCGATGCTGATGATCCACAGGTGGTGGAGGGCGTCATCTTGGCCATGCGTTTTACAAGGCAGGGTCAATCCTGCACAGCGGGCTCGCGGCTCTTTCTCCATGAGTCGATCTTCGACTCGTTCTTAGAAAAACTTGTGAAGAAACTGAAAGCCCTGAAGGTTGGCGATCCTCTCGACGAATCCACTGACATGGGAGCGATCATTAACGAGAGGCAGTTTGGCAAGGTTTGTTCCTATGTTGAGGATGGACTTCGTCAAGAAGGTGCGCGCCTTTTGACCGGTGGCCTTCCTCCGACTGAAGGACCCCTTGCCCAAGGATATTTTATGGAGCCTACAGTCTTTGCCAATGTTAAGAACGAGTGGCGAATTGCACGAGAGGAGATCTTCGGTCCTGTTCTGGTGGCCATTCCTTGGCAGGAGGAAGAGGAGGCAATCCGAATGGCCAATGAAAGTCACTACGGATTAGCTGCCTTCGTCTGGACCCATGACATTGGAAAGGCTCTTCGAACCGCTCATGCTGTCGAATCTGGATGGGTTCAGATCAATCAAGGTTTAGGGATTCTACCAGGACAGAGCTATGGTGGATTCAAACAGAGCGGCATCGGCCGAGAATATTCACTCGAAGGAATGCTTGAAAGCTTCACGCAGAGGAAGAGCATTACCGTCAACCTTCGGTTCTGAGAAAGGGAGAGGAAGAATTTGGAGAGGGCCTGTCCCTCAATTGAGGGATAGGCCCTTTTTGTTACCAATTGGGGATAAAGAAGAGGAAAGCAAGAGAGGTAATGATGAAGTAGACA
>CAZFJD010000096.1:0-10540 GCA_964518775.1 uncultured Syntrophaceae bacterium | reverse complement strand
GTCTCTATCTATCTGGAAATTTTAAGCTTGCGATGAAATATTACGTTTTGGCTGTGTCTGTGAAGCCAATGAGTATCATCAAACGAAAGTACTTCACAAAATTTGTCAGAGCGTGCTTGAGGTCGATGTTCGAAGGGTAAGCTACCCTTGCACTTAAGTATTGGTAAAATCGGAAAGCGAATCGGTTGCCAACCTTCGCAAGGCGTCAGAGGTTTATCCCTAAATATTGTGACTCCTTCCACGATCTGTTCCTGGAACCGTACCGCTCCATACTTAAAGCTCGCTTAAATGAGATGAAGGGGCCTTTGAAAGTGAATCAATGGGTCAAAAAATCGCATAATTTTATTGATAAATTTGAAAATTGTGTTATAAAATAAAAATTTAGAGATGTTTCCATAAGTTACAACGTGGCAGGATGGACCATTAGAGAGGAAAGTGATGACACCCCCATCGCCGGAGAAGCATTATTTGATCCGCCAATTTATCCATCACCTATCCGTTGAGAAAAACGCCTCCTCTCACACCTGTCGGGCGTATCAAAGGGATTTGGAAGGATTCGAAAATTTTCTAAAGGGTTCAGGGAGGTGCCTCTCTCCTGACGGAGAGATGGAGATGAAAAAGGTGGATCGACTTGCTATTCGAAGATATTTGAGCTTCCTCCATCGGAGGATCAAGAAGAGTTCCATTGCAAGGAAGATTTCCACCCTCCGTTCTTTCTATAAATATCTGGTCAGGGAGCAGCTTGTCACCTCCAATCCTGCAAAAAGCATATCCACACCCAAAGTGGAGAAGCCTCTCCCTACTACCTTGACTGTCGATGAGGCCTTCAGGCTTGTGGAGCTGCCAACCGAAAAGAAGGGGCTAAGGGACCGCGCTGTCTTAGAACTCCTCTATTCCAGCGGAATCCGCGTGGGTGAGTTGGTGGGGCTGAATTTGAATCAATTGGACTTAGACTTAGGCATTGTGAAGGTAATGGGAAAGGGGAGAAAGGAACGAATCGTGCCGGTGGGTTCGAAAGCAATCGAGGCACTAAAGGCCTATTTGGGAGAGCGGGGAGCCTTAGGCGGAGAAGGACCTCTCTTTGTCAACCCAAGAGGGGGGAGGCTTACAGCCCGAACCGTGGGAAGGCTGATTAAGAAATATACAAAGCGTTCGGGGATCTTCCGTAAAGTTAGCCCTCATACCCTTCGGCACTCCTTTGCAACGCACCTCTTGGATGCGGGTGCTGACATTCGAGAGATTCAGGAGATGTTGGGGCATGCCAGTCTCTCCACGACACAGAGGTATATTCACCTCAGTCCGGGCAAATTGATGGAGGTCTATGACAAAGCCCATCCGCGGAGTTTCCGTAATAAGGTAAAAGGTGAAAGGTAAAAGGTAAAAGGTGAAAGGGAGATATTTATGTTAAAGATGCAAGGGACCACGGTCCTATCTGTTCGGCATAAGGGAAAGGTGGTCATGGCAGGGGACGGACAGGTCACCCTTGAGAAGACGATCATGAAGCATACAGCCAGAAAGGTGCGGAAGATTTATCATGATAAAGTTCTGGCTGGTTTTGCAGGTGCGACGGCAGATGCCTTTACCCTTTTTTCAAAATTTGAGGAGAAGTTGGAACAATATAATGGAAATTTACTCAGGGCTGCAGTGGAGTTGGCCAAGGACTGGAGGACAGATCGGATTCTCCGAAGATTGGAGGCTCTGCTCATTGTCGCCGATCACGAACGCTCCTTGGTCATCTCTGGCAACGGAGATGTCATCGAACCAGACGACGGGGTAACCGCCATTGGAAGCGGTGGGCCCTATGCCCATGCTGCAGCTAAAGCCTTGACCCAGTTTTCGAATTTGGATGCGAGAGGGATCGCTGAAGAGGCGATGAGGATTGCTGCGTCCATCTGCATCTACACCAATGATCAGATCGTGGTCGAGGAGTTGTAATGCAGACCTTCACGCCCCGTGAGATTGTCTCCGAACTGGACAAATATATCATTGGCCAGAAAGATGCGAAGAGATCTGTCGCCATCGCTTTGAGAAATCGTTGGAGACGTCAGCAGGTACCTGAGCCTCTACGGGACGAAATTGCGCCCAAGAACATCATCATGATCGGTCCTACTGGCGTTGGGAAAACAGAAATTGCTCGAAGGTTGGCCAAATTGGCGCAGGCCCCTTTCCTGAAGGTTGAGGCCTCAAAATTTACAGAAGTAGGTTACGTGGGAAGGGATGTGGAGTCAATGATCCGGGACCTCACGGACCTGGCCGTCAATATGGTGAAGGCGGAGGAGTCCCGGAAGGTCCAGAAAAAGGCAGAGGAGATGGCGGAAGAGAGGCTGTTGGATCTTCTCCTTCCATCTTCTGGAAAGGGCGCTCATAAAGAAGGTGAGGATCAGAAGGCGACACGCGAAAAACTCCGGAAATTATTGAGGGCCGGAAAGTTAGATGAAAAGTATGTGGAGGTTGAGATTTTTGATCGGAATCTTCCCATTGTTGAGATCTTCTCTGCCTCTGGATTGGAAGAGATGGATATCAATATTAAAGATATGTTTGGAAGCCTCTTCCCGAAGAAGAAGAAACAGAGGAAGGTGAAGGTTCCAGAGGCACTCAACGTTCTCTCCCAGGAGGAGGCCTATAAGTTGATCGATATGGACTCCGTGACCAAACAGGCCATCGAGCGAGTGGAACAGTCTGGGATCATCTTCATTGATGAAATCGATAAGATCGCAGGAAGGGAGAAGACATTCGGGCCAGATGTTTCGAGGGAAGGGGTGCAGAGGGATATTCTGCCGATTGTGGAGGGAACAACCGTGACGACGAGATATGGTATGGTCAGGACGGATCATATCCTGTTTATTGCCGCCGGTGCATTCCATGTATCCAAACCCTCTGATCTCATTCCAGAGCTTCAGGGCCGCTTTCCGATTCGCGTTGAACTCGATTCTTTAGGGAAAGAAGACCTGATCCGGATCCTTACCGAGCCCGAAAACGCCCTCATCAAACAGTACACTGCTTTGATGGATACTGAGTTGGTCAAACTCGAATTTAAGGAGAATGCGATTGCAGAAATTGCAGAGATGGCAGCTCTGATCAACGAGAGGACAGAAAATATTGGTGCCAGAAGGCTTTATACCATCATGGAGAGGTTGCTCGAGGAGATCTCCTTTGATGCACCGGAGATGGTCGAGAAAATGATGGTCATCGATGCCAAATACGTTCGAGAGAAGTTGAAAGATTTTGTAGAGGACGAAGATTTAAGCCGGTATATTCTATAAAAACGTGTCCGTGCCCCTGCCTACGGGCAGGCAGGCGTTATCCGTGTCCGGACACGTGACAAGCGACACCGTTACGGATTTATTAAAGTCTCCGAACTGACGTGAGGGACGATGAGATGGAAAACCCGATTGATAAAGCTAAGATACTGGTAGAGGCCCTTCCCTATATCCGTCGATTCTATGACAAGACCATCGTGATCAAATATGGCGGGAGCACGATGGAAGAGGAGGGGCTGAAGCGGAATTTCGCCCTGGATGTCGTACTTCTAAAATACATTGGTATCAATCCAGTGATTGTCCACGGCGGAGGCCCTCAAATCGGTGACATGCTCACAAAGATTGGAAAGAAATCTCAGTTCATCGAGGGGATGAGGGTGACCGATCGAGAGACCATGGATGTGGTGGAGATGGTTCTCGTCGGAAAGGTGAACAAAGAGCTTGTGAATCTCATTAACCAGCAGGGAGGAAAGGCGGTTGGATTAAGCGGGAAAGATGGCAGGCTCATCACTGCCAAGAAGTTGAAATTGACCCGTTCGACAGCCCCAAGCCCCGTCTTTGAGGATGAGAAAGAGAAGGGCCGCTCAGGGTCAACCCTGAGCGAATCCCAGACTTTAGAAGGGGGAGCCGAAGGGTTGACGAAGAGCCGTGGCAAGGGTGAAGATCCTGAGATCATTGACATCGGAATGGTGGGCGAGGTGAAAGAAATCAACCCTGGGGTGATCGAGGCTTTGGAGAGAGAGAATTTCATTCCCGTCATCGCGCCGGTTGGCGTAGGAGAGGAGGGCGAGACCTATAACATCAATGCCGATTTAGTAGCAGGAAAGGTGGCCTCAGCGTTGAAAGCGGAGAAACTGATTTTGCTGACCGATGTCGAGGGAGTGATGGACGAGAAACGTCAGTTGATCCCCACGCTCGATGCTAAACAGGCAAAGCGTTTGATTGCGCAGAAGATCATCTCTTCTGGGATGATTCCAAAAGTAAACTGCTGTCTCGAGGCCTTGGAAGAAGGGGTAACCAAAACCCACATTATCGATGGAAGGGTGGAGCATGCCATCCTGTTGGAAATTTTCACCGATGTGGGAATTGGAACACAGATCACGAAGGAATAAAATTCGAAATTCGAAGCATGTTTAATGGTTATCAGAAGATCAGGCTATCAGGTAGTGGGTATCAGGATATCAGGGCATCAGGTCTAAGAGTTCCTTTATTTTCGCTTTTCCTGATGTCCTGGTTCTCTGATATCCTGCATCCTGATTTCCTGGTATCCTGATTCCCTATCGAGATTTGTTTCGAAATTCGATATTCGGATTTTCTTATTAAGAGGTGGTGATGGATTCTCAAGCCTTGATGATGCTCTCCGAAAAATATATCGCCCGTACGTATGCCCGCTACCCGATTGTGTTGGTCAAAGGGAAGGGAACTCGCGTATGGGATACGGATGGCAAAGAATATTTGGATTTTGTGGCAGGCCTTGCCGTCTGCAATTTAGGTCACTGTCATCCGAAAGTCGTGAAGGCGATCCAAGATCAGGCGGAGAAGTTGATCCATGTTTCCAACTTCTACTATATCGAGCCACAGATCCGCCTGGCTTCTCTTCTCTGCCAGCACTCCTTTGCGGATAAAGCCTTCTTCTGCAATAGCGGAGCGGAAGCCAATGAAGGAGCGATGAAGTTGGCCCGCAAGTATGCAAAGGAGAAGATGGATGGAGAGCGATATGAGATCATCACCATGGAACGATCTTTTCATGGGAGGACGCTCGCCACGTTAACGGCAACAGCTCAGAAGAAGTTCCACAAGGGTTATGCGCCCCTGATGCCCGGGTTTAAATATGTCCCTTTTAATGATTTGGAGGCGGTGAAGAATGGCATCGATTCGAAAACCTGCGCGGTGATGCTGGAGCCGGTGCAGGGAGAGGGGGGAGTGAACTGCCCTTCAGAAGGCTACCTCAAAGCGCTTCGAGACCTCTGCGATGAAAAAGGGATTCTCCTCATCTTTGATGAAGTTCAGGTGGGAATGGGTCGAACCGGGAAACTTTTTGCCTATGAGCATGAGGGCGTTGAACCCGATCTGATGACCCTTGCGAAATCCTTGGCAGGGGGGGTTCCGATTGGTGCCCTATTGATCAAGAAAGGGGTCGCTGAAAGTTTCGAACCAGGAGATCATGCCTCTACCTTCGGAGGAAATCCTTTGGCCACGGCCGCTGGTGTGGCGGCCTTGACAACCATCTTAGAAGAAGGGATGTTAGAGAATTGCCAAAAAGTGGGAGACTACTTCCTCGGTCGGCTTGAAGAGCTTGGAAAGAAATTTCCATTCATCCAGGAGGTTCGGGGAAGAGGGTTGATCCTTGCTATAGAATTGAAGATGGACGGGAGCTCGATCGTGAAGGAGATGATGCAAAAGGGTTTTCTCATCAATTGCACCATGGGGAATGTACTTCGCTTCCTTCCGCCACTGATTGTAACAAAGGAAGAAGTGGACCAAGTGGTCGAAGCACTGGAAGAGGTTTTTAAAGAGATTCATTAATTGCGAAATGCGGATTGCTGATTGCGGAATTAAAAATCCGAAATCCCTGCCTTCGCCGGAACGCTTCGTGCAGGCAGGCGAATTCCGAAATCCGAAATTGAGGAGGGAGGTTTTATGAAAGGCGAGGTTAAGAAGGTTGTCCTGGCTTATTCTGGGGGCTTGGATACCTCTGTGATATTGAAATGGTTGAAGAACGAGTATGGGTGTGAGGTCATTGCTTTTACTGCTGATATTGGGCAAGCGGAAGAGCTGGATCATCTGGAGGAGAAAGCCATCTCGACCGGTGCCAGCAAGGTCTACATTGAAGATCTCAGAGAAGAGTTTGTCCGCGATTACGTCTTTACTGCCCTTAAGACGAATGCGATCTATGAAGGAACTTACCTGCTTGGGACTTCGATCGCCAGGCCGCTGATTGCAAAGAGACAGATTGAAATCGCCCAGCTGGAAGGAGCGGACGCCGTGGCCCATGGAGCAACAGGGAAGGGCAACGATCAGGTCCGATTCGAGCTGACCTACTATGCCCTCAACCCATACATTCGCGTCATTTCTCCCTGGAGGCAATGGCAATTTAAGTCTCGCGAAGATCTCATGGTGTATGCGCGAGAGAATGGCATCCCCGTCCCTGTGACAAAAGAGAAACCCTACTCATCAGATCGAAACCTCCTGCATATCAGTTTTGAAGGAGGGATTCTCGAAGATCCTTGGGCTGAGCCGCCTGTAAATATGTTTGTCCTCTCGGTTTCACCAGAAGAAGCACCCAATCGGCCGACTGTGATCGATATCGATTTCGAAGATGGAGTTCCCAAGCGAATCGATGGGAAGTCCCTCTCGCCTGCGAACTTATTGCTCCAATTGAATGAAGTAGGAGGCCGAAATGGAATCGGTCGCGTCGACATGGTGGAGAATCGCTATGTTGGGATGAAATCAAGGGGCGTTTATGAGACCCCAGGCGGAACCATTCTTCACATCGCCCATCGAGCCGTGGAATCGATCACCATGGATCGGGAGGTGATGCATTTCCGGGATAGCTTGATCCCGAAGATCTCAGAACTGATCTATTATGGATACTGGTTCTCTCCAGAGATGGAGGTTTTGAAAAAGGCGATCGATGAGATGCAGAAGGATGTGACTGGGACGGTTCGACTGAAACTCTATAAGGGGAACTGCACAGTGATCGGCCGGAAGTCAGAGAAATCCCTCTACCATGGCGCGTTTGCGACTTTTGAGAAAGATGGCGTTTACAATCAGAAGGATGCCGAGGGATTCATCCGACTGAATGCCCTGAGGCTCCGAATCCGTAGGATGATGAGAGGATAAGGACCGTGTCCGTGACCGTGTTCCGTACCCGGAAAGAAAAAGTAAACTAATTCAATGAAAAGAACGGACACGGACGTCGGACACGAATAACGAGGAAGTTCATGAAGCAGCGATATAATCCAAAAGAGATTGAAGAGAAGTGGCAGAGCGTGTGGGAAGGTCAAAAGCTCTTCAAGGTGACTGAAGATGAGCATAAGAAGAAGTATTACCTCCTTGAGATGTTTCCTTATCCTTCTGGCAAGATCCACATGGGACATGTGCGGAACTACTCCATTGGCGATGTCGTTGCCCGGTACAAGAAGATGAAGGGTTTTAACGTCCTTCATCCGATGGCGTGGGATGCCTTCGGAATGCCTGCGGAAAACGCTGCCCTCGAACATGGCGCGCACCCAGCCAAATGGACGTACGAGAATATCACGTATATGAAGAACCAGTTGAAGCGGATGGGATTCAGTTATGATTGGGATCGGGAGTTTGCCACCTGTGACGTCTCTTACTACAAATGGGAACAGCTCTTCTTTCTCAAGATGTATGAGGAAGGCTTAGCCTATAAGAAGCGGTCTTTTGTCAATTGGTGCGACCTCTGTAAAACCGTATTGGCCAATGAGCAGGTGATGAACGATGGGACATGCTGGCGAGGCCATGCGGATGATCCAGGTGTCACTCAGAAGGAATTTGATCAATGGTTCTTCAAAATCACCCATTACGCTGAGGAACTCTTGGAGTGGTGCGACAAGCTCCCAGGATGGCCTGAACGAGTCCTGACCATGCAGCGAAATTGGATTGGGAAATCGATCGGTGCGGAGATCCATTTCCCTCTCGAACATTCGAAAGAGGTCATCAAGGTCTTCACGACTCGACAGGATACGGTCTTCGGTGCCACCTTCATGAGCCTTGCTCCTGAACATCCCCTCGCCCTAAGCTTGTCGAAGGGAACCTCTCAGGACGGAACGGTTCGGAATTTTGTCGAGAAAATGAAGCGTCAGGATTGGATGAAGAGGACTGCTGAGACAACGGAAAAAGAAGG
Organism: uncultured Syntrophaceae bacterium; assembly: GCA_964518775.1. Classification (GTDB taxonomy): domain Bacteria; phylum Desulfobacterota; class BSN033; order BSN033; family UBA1163; genus JACAEX01. The sequence goes on along the minus strand of CAZFJD010000096.1, from coordinate 2,410 downwards.
GGTCTTTACAGGTGCCTATTGTTTGAATCCGATGACGAAAGCTAAGATGCCCATCTTCGTCGCCAATTTCGTCTTGATGGAATATGGAACCGGTGCAGTGATGGCTGTGCCGACCCATGACCAGCGGGACTTCGAATTTGCTAAAAGGTATGCGCTCCCATTGATTGTTGTCGTCCAACCCGAGGATCAGACTTTAGATGCTGATACTATGACTGAAGCCTACGAGGGAGAAGGGGTCTTGGTCAACTCGGGTCAATTTAATGGAATGGACAGCCTCAGAGCAAGGGAGGCCATTGCCGAGTATTTGGAGGAGAAGGGACTTGGCGGGAAGAGAGTGAGCTACCGGCTGAGAGACTGGGGTATTTCCAGACAGCGATATTGGGGTGCACCGATCCCAATCATCTACTGCGATCGGTGCGGAGCTGTCCCAGTCTCCGAAAAAGACCTTCCAGTCGTCCTTCCGTTTAATGTGGAAGTGACTGGGATGGGCGAATCGCCGCTGGCCAAGCTGAGGGAATTTGTGGACACCCAGTGCCCCAAGTGCGGAGGACCAGGTCGAAGGGAAACTGACACGATGGACACGTTCGTGGAATCCTCTTGGTACTTTGACCGGTTTGCATGTCCCGACTATCATAAAGGTCCTTTGGACAAGAAAAGGGTGGATTACTGGATGCCTGTGGACCAATATATTGGAGGGATAGAACATGCCATCCTCCACCTCCTCTATTCACGTTTCTTCACGAGGGTGTTGAAAGAGATGGGATGGGTTAGTGTTGAAGAACCGTTCACAAATCTCTTGACCCAAGGAATGGTTTGCAAAGAGGTCTATGAGTGCGCCAGGGATGGTTATCTCTTCCCTGATGAGGTGGAGGCTCAGGGAGAGGTATTTCGTTGCCGGAAGTGTGGTGGCCGGATCTCCGTTGGAAGGCTCGAGAAGATGTCCAAGTCGAAGAAGAATGTCGTCGACCCGGAGTATTTAGTCGAAAAATATGGTGCGGACACAGCCAGGATGTTCTGCCTTTTTGCCTCACCGCCTGAAAAAGATCTGGACTGGAGTGATCAGGGCGTGGAGGGGTCTTTCCGTTTCCTCAATCGGGTCTGGAAACTCTTTTATGAGCAGCACGGCCGCCTTAAAGATGTGAAGCCCTTACCTTTTGGGACAGTCCTCGAAGGAGATGTAAAGTTGCTCCGGCAGAAAACCCACAAGACGATCAAGAAGGTGACCGAGGACATCGAGCGATTCCACTTCAATACTGCGATCAGCGCCATCATGGAGCTGGTCAATGAGCTTTATGTTTCGCCCGTGAAGGACCGAACGGATGAGGTTTCGAAGAGGGTGATGCGAGAAGCGGTCGAGACAGTCGCCTTGTTGCTTTCGGCTTTCGTCCCCCACTTTGCAGAGGAACTCTGGGAGGGATTGGGAAATAGAGCGTCCATCATTAAGAATGAATGGCCCGATTATGATCGGGAGGCTGTTTTGGAAGAGGAGATCCTGATTGTCATTCAGGTGAATGGGAGGTTGAGGGACCGTATCACCCTTCCTGCTTCTTATGGAGAGGAAGAAGTGAAGACCTGGGCATTGAAGAGCGAAAAGATTCAAAAGCTGACTGAAGGCAAGGAGATCAAACGGGTCATCCTCGTTCCTAAAAAGTTGGTGAATATTGTTTGCTCTTAAAAAGAACGCTGTGCGCTTAGCGCTTTGCGCATAGCGTGAAACGAACACGAATAAAACCATAATATGTCCATACGGAAGTCTATTATTATCTGCATAAGTTTTGCTATGATCTTGGGCTGTGGTTACCAGATGGTCGGTAAGGAGACGCACCTTCCGCCTGGCTTGACCTCCATCGCCATCCCTACTTTCAGAAACCAGACTCTTGAGCCAGGAATTGAGGTTCCGTTTACTCAGGGTTTTCTACGGGAATTCATTAATGATAGAAGAGTCAGGGTGGTCGATCGGAACGAGGCAGACTCCATTTTGGAAGGGGTCATCAAATCTTTTGATATCTACTCGGTTTCCTACGATCGATCCGGTCTTGCCATCGAATATCAGACCTCCGTGGTGGTCGATTTAACGCTTAAGAAGCAGACCGGTGAGATCCTTTGGAAAATGCAAGATCTTTCCGAGAGCAGGTGGTATCGGACCTCTGGTAATGTTCTGATCAGCGAGTCCAATAAAGCCGCGGCCATGCAACAGACTGGAAGATTTATGGCCGAGCGGGTTCGAAATCGATTCTTTCACCAATTTTAAGACGCACCCCCTCCCTCACCCCCCTCGAGGGGGAGGGAAGGGTGGGGGGAGACTCGTATGTACACGGCTTCTAATTTGAGAAAGGGATTGAAAGTCGTCATCGACGACGAACCTTATATTGTGGTTGCCTTCGATTTTACGAAGCCCGGCAAAGGCCAG
>CAZFJD010000095.1:6225-10620 GCA_964518775.1 uncultured Syntrophaceae bacterium | reverse complement strand
GAAGCGAGAGGATGAGGCCATGGCCAAAGCCAAAACCGAGGCCCAGAAAAAGACATGAGGCAGCCAAGAAGTGAAGTTATCGGTCTTAAAAGCAATTTTCACCTCCATGAAACAAGGGGTCGTCTTCATCGATGACCAAAACCGGATTGCTTACTGCAATTCGGCAGCAGAAGAGATTCGCAATATTCGGCAGAGTGAAGTATTCGGCCAATCCATCTTAGAATGTCATCCTCATCACTCCCATGCGAAAGTTCTGGAGATTATTGAAGACCTGAGATCGGGGAAAGTGAGAGGTCACCAAAAGATGAATATCCAGATGGTGAAGGGGAAATTTTATGACAATACCTACTCTGCGGTCTGGGGTGCTCATAACGAATACTTGGGAGTGATCGTTGTCAGCCAGGAAGTGACAGAACGGAAAAAGGCTGAAGATGAACTGAAGGAGACATTAGAAAAACTCCGACTGGTTAACGAGGAACTAAAGCGCTTGGATAAGATGAAGGACGATTTTCTATCCAATGTCAGCCATGAGTTAAAAACGCCGATGATCTCGGTGATGGGATATGTAGGAATGATTCTCAAACAGAAGGCAGGTCCGTTGACCGAGCGGCAGAGAAAGTTCTTGGAAATATCCTATAAGAATCTTTTAAAACTGGGAAAGAACATCGACGACCTCTTGGACTTGGCCGAATTGGGAATCCATAAACATACTTGGAGCTTTGAGCCGGTCGATCTGTGCAAGGTCGTCGAATTTTCCTGCTCCACGGTCGACCCTTTAGCAAAGGAACATCAGATCGAGGTGGAGGTTCAGCTCCCCATGGATCCGGTGTGGATTTCGGGCGTGGAGGATAAACTCAACCAGCTTTTCGATAACCTTCTGACCAATGCCATCAAGTATAACCGTCAAGGAGGGAAGATCGGCGTGAACCTTCATCAGGATTCGGAATACGCTTACGCCTGCATCACAGACACAGGGGTTGGAATCTCCCATCAATCCCTGAAAGAGGTCTTCACACGCTATTTCCAAGAGAAGGCGAAACCCTTGGGAGACGCCAAAGGATTAGGGATAGGTCTTTCTCTGGTACAAGAAATCGTTCAACTTCATCAAGGGGAAATATATCTCGAGAGTGAACCCGGAAGCGGAACAGCCTTCACCGTGAGGCTTCCCAACCACACATCAAAATAACCAAATTTCAAGCACCAATAATCAAATTAATGACCAAAATCTCAATGACCGAAATTCAAAACACAGGATTGTCTAAAACCTCTTTTGGTCATTTGAACTTTGGTATTTGACATTTATTTCTTTCCTCCCAACCATCCTTCCGTTTTTCCTAAATCGATAAGAGGAATCGCTCCCCCAGATACCTGCGGTAAAATCCCATTCCACCTCTCGATGCTTTTGTATTGGACTAAGATTGGGCTGATGGAACGGGAGAGGGCATCATTGGCTTTAGCCTGTCCCTGAGCAACTACCAGAATTGATTCAGCCTCGCCTTTGGCTGTAGCCACCTTTTGCTGCGCCTCAATCTCTCGTTGAGCCAAAACCTGCCTCTGGGTCTCCACCTGCTGTTGAGCCACCTGTTTTGCTTCGATCGCCCTCTCATATTCAGGAGAAAAGCGGATGTTGGCAAAGTAAATATCATCCACAATGATGTGATACCTGGCCAGATTATCCCCCAATTTCGTCATTGCCCTCTTCCGAATCTCCTCTCTTTTTGGAAGGATTTCAGTAATTGGGTAAATCGGAACAACCTCTTTGACGAAATCATTAAAGGCTGGGTCGATGACCTTGTTGGCAAAATCAAGACCTACTTTTTGATAGAGGTCGTTCACATAGGACGGATCGATATGGAAGTTCATCATCCCTGTCAATTTCACCATCTGATACTCTTTGGAAGCCGCATCGATCTCTTTAAACGGGTGAGGTTGAACCTTGACATCAACCTTGATCACTCTTTCAGCAACGGGTACTTTGAAGTTGAGCCCTTCACCCATAATCCTCTTTTCAACACTTCCCCACCAGAGGACTACCCCTCGGTGGCCTGCAGGGACAATGACGAAGGTACCCCATAGAACGATGAAGACTATGAGCAAAATGAAGATCGTTCCTATGGTCCTCGGCTTCGGCCCTCTCCATTCAAATGCTTCTAATGTTCTTTCTGGCATCGTCGACCTCCTTATTTTTTTTATAAAATCCGAAATCCCTGCCTGCGGCAGGCAGGCCAATATCGAAACTCGAAACAAATTCAAAATCTGAAACTAAAAGGCCCGAAACTATCTCCTGTTTGTTTAAGTAATTTGTATTTTGAACATTCGTGCTTGCCCTGTACCATATTAGGTTCAGGGCTTGTTTCGGATTGATCCCTACGGGATGCTTCGCCCGTATTTCGAATTTCGAACATTGTAATATGAGTGTCCTCTCATTACACCAATTTTTTCTCCATCAAGAAGTTCATTGAACTCTGACATGAGGTGGTGGCCAGTGAGATGGCTTCAGAAAAAGACCGCTGTGCCTCTTGAAATTGAGACATCTGGACCCTTCCGATCACCTCCATCATCTTTCGTTCCAGATCAACATAATGATTCGACCCGAGCACATTACCTGCGATTCTAATTTCCCTAAGCAATCCTTCTAAATACCCCACCAGAATCCTCCTTCCTCCTGATAATTCCTCATCCCTTAAAGAGCCCAATTGATCCAGAAGGCTTGTTCCGATGATCAGTCCAGATTTCATCTTCTCTGAATATTCCAAATTGAGAATCGCGTCTCTCGTTTCCATGATTCCCCTCTTCTTTCACAAAAAACCGTCTTCCTCAGTCCATCGTTTATAGTTCATCGTTCATTGTTTGCCCTTATCGTTTTCCCCGCTCCAGATATTTTTTCGTCATTACACTGACTCGCACCATATCACCGACTTTTATGAACTGGGGGACCTGGATTTGCATCCCATTGGAAACGGTTGCCGGCTTATAGACCTCGTCCTGAAGGCTGCTGATGCTCGGAGGTGTAGAAACAACCTCCAATTCCACCCATTCTGGAAAGATGACGTTGACAGGCTCCCCTTCCAAAAATTCCACAGGAAGTCTCATATTGGGTTGAAGAAATGGAGAAAAGGTCTCCATCAGACTCTGACTCAGTTGAATCTGCTCGTAGGAATCAGGATCCATCATATAATATCCTTCAGCATCTTTGTAGAGAAATTCCATGGTCTTTCGGCCAAGTTCGACATTGTCCAATTTTTCATCTGGCTTGAATTTCCTATCCGAAAGAAGCCCTGATCGGACCTCCCTCAACTTCATATGCACCAGTCCTCCCATCTTTCCTCCCCCCATATGATATTCCGTGGCCAAAACCTTGTAGAGGCTTTTCTCGATTTGGAGGATCATTCCGGTTTTAAGATGGGATGCTAAAACCATATGGCCCTTCGATGAATCGCACGGATGGTACACCCCGCAGGATGTGTATGATCTAACGGGGTAAATAGACGGGACAAGATTACAGGATCGTTAGGAAAATTATCAGAAATGGCAGGAAAAATCAAGATAACAGACTTTTCTTATGAAGGATTCTATCGATAAGGTTTCAAACGATCCAAAAATTTAGGATCGACGACGACCCCCAACTTTCCAGCCTGATCTGCATGTTGGATCGCCAATTTAAATTCATTCTTCTCGTAATAGCTCACTGCAAGGGCGTAATGGGCCTCTCCATATTTTGGATGAATCGCCAAGGCTTTTCGAAAAGAAGCGATCGCCTCCTCCAGGTTTCCTTTCCGTCGATAGATATTGCCAACATTGAAATGGCCTCGGGCATAGTCGGATTTGATCTCAAGGGCCTTCTGATATTCAGTCAGGGCTTCCTCGATCTTTCCTTGTCTGAAATAGACATTTCCAAGGTTATTATGGGCTTCGACATAATTGGGATTGACTTGAAGGGCCTTTTGATATTGCCCGATGGCTTCCTTTAACTCTCCCCTCTCGTAATAAGCCACCCCCAAATTGAAATAGGCTTCAGCAAAATTGGGATCGATCTCAATCGCCCTCTTGTATTCTGAAATCTCTTGCTTCCACTTCCCTTGTCTTCCATAGACAATTCCAAGATTGAGGTGCGCCCTGCCATTTTTTGAATCGATCTTTAACACCTTTCGATACTCGGAAACAGCCTCATCCAGATTCCCCCGGGCTGCGGCGTTAAAGGCTAATTGAAAGTGTTCCTCAAGGGTAAGGGGTTTGTCCTTCTTCGCCGTCTTACTCCCGCTGGTGCATGAGATCAAAAGGAGAATGGCCAAGGAAACGAAAATAGATCTTGCAGCGGCTTTCACGATCCTTCCTCCATTTCAAAATCCTTGCGAATCATTAACAAAAAATAGAGAGGAAAGCAAGAATTTTTAT
>CAZFJD010000095.1:0-6125 GCA_964518775.1 uncultured Syntrophaceae bacterium | reverse complement strand
ATCGTGGGTCTCTCCATGGCCTCCATGTCATTCTGGTTTGGCCTCCGAACCTCCTTTTCTATCTTCTTCGTTGCCTTCATCGATCATTTCCATTGGAGCCGAGCAGAAGTGGCTATCTCCCAATCCCTTAACATGTTCGTCTACATGGTCATGGCTCCGGTCGTTGGAGGTCTCGTCGATCGCATCGGGCCTCGGAAGGTCATTCTCCCTGGAATCCTACTGATGGCGTTTGGACTCCTTCTCTGTACACGGATTCAAACGCTTTTCCAATTCTATCTCTTTTCCGGAGTGATCACTGGAATAGGTGTCACTTGCCTCAGCATTGCTCCTTTCACGGTTATTCTCAGCCACTGGTTTGAAAGAAGGAGAGGTACAGCCAATGGCCTCGCTGGGATAGGGATCGGATTCGGTACCCTCTTCTTTGTCCCACTCTTCCAATATTTGATCAATATCCAGGGATGGCAATTTGCCTATCTCATCTTCGGCCTCCTCGTCCTCATGATCCCTCTTCCCCTCAACGCAATCTTCCTGAGACACAAGCCTGAAGAGATGGGTTTGCTCCCCGATGGAGATCTTCTCAGAAACAACACTCTACCCGATGATCTAAGAACCAAGGTGAATGAGTTTGTCAATCCGTCGCCGGCTCAGAAGGAGCTGCTGCTTCGAAAGGTAATGAGAACTGGCAGATTCTGGTCTCTCATCCTCTTTCCATCTCTTACCGTATTTGGGGTTTACACAGTCATTGTCCATAATGTGAGGTATATGGTCGATCTTGGCATCGATAAGATGTGGGCAGCCTCTCTCTTTGCTGGGATGGGTGCTCTATCTGCAGGATTTCGATTTTTCTGGGGGTGGTTCTCCGACCGAATGGGCAGAGAGATCACTTTCACCTTAGGGGGAATTTGTTTCTCCTCTGGGATACTATTTCTTATCATCTTTCAATCCATCCCCTCCCCTCTCTTTCTTTACCTTTTTGCCATCCTCTTCGGTGCAGGATGGGGTGTGACAGCCCCCATGTTTATGTCCATCTCAGCAGATCTCTACAAAGGAAAAGGCTTTGGGCTCATCTATGGAATCGTTGAAGGAGTGATCGGAATGGGCGGTGCCTTGGGAGCCTGGTTAGCTGGATTTATCTACGATCAGACTCAGAGCTACTTCTGGGCCTTTGTCCTTGCCATTTTCTTCAATATGATCTCCGTCATCCTCGTCTGGTTCGTTGCCCCCCGAAAGTTTCGGCCGATTAAATCTCCAGCCCTATGAGCTCCGTTCTTTGCGTTCCCAATTGAAGGTATGCTAAAATTCGATTGATCATGATAGGAAGGAATGGCTTATTTTTAGAAGATTTTGATTACGACAACGAGGGATCCCAAAATCACTCAGATCTATGAGGGAACCAACCAGGTCCAGCGCTTCGTCGTCGCCGAGCAATGGATCAAAGAATTTATCGAAAAATATGGCATGGGCAGGGATTGGTCGGAATTTCTGTAAGGGTGAACCCCGTTAGAAATTCCAGCGGGGCATTAAACCCTGCCCGAATTATTCTGAAACGTAACCCACTATCCCGCTGCATAGCAGCATGGCATTATTTCTAACGGGGTGAAAAGGTGAAGGGAGGGTAGCGATACGCCTACCATTTTAATTATTGAGGACGAAAAAGATATCGTTGACCTGATCGAGTATCATTTGAAGCAGTCCGGTTTTTCCGTTACCAGCGCCTTAGATGGCCCATCGGGATTGGAAAAAGCAAAGAAGGAACGTCCCGGTCTAATCATCTTGGATCTGATGCTTCCTGAGATGGACGGAAGGGATGTTTGCAGGGCGCTTAAATCGAACCCCTTGACACAGTCGATTCCCATCTTGATGCTCACCGCAAAGACAGAGGAGGTAGATCGCATTGTAGGATTTGAATTGGGTGCGGACGATTATGTCACCAAACCCTTCAGTCCGAGGGAATTGGTCTTAAGGGTGAAGGCCATCCTTCGAAGGAAAGAAGTTCCTCCACAAGAAGGGAAAATGATTCAGATTGGCGACCTCTCCATTGATGTTGACCGGCATCAGGTCGTCATTAAGAAAAGCCCAGTCCAATTGACCTCCACAGAATTTAAACTCCTTGTGGAATTGACCACCCATAGGGGTCGGGTTCAAACCCGAGAACATCTCTTGGACAAAGTCTGGGGATATACTTACGAGGGTTACGCCAGGACAGTCGATACCCATATCCGGCGCTTAAGAGAGAAACTCGGCCTTTTGGGAGAGTATATTGAAACCATACGAGGCGTCGGGTATCGATTTCGAGAGGAAAAGGTATGAACCTCCGGTTCAAAGCAAAATTAATTCTCTTTTTCGTTTTTCTCTGTCTTTTCCTTCTCTTGATCCAGGGTGTTTTCTTCTATTATCTTAAGAAACCTTTCCTCTCCTTTCTCCTCAGCCTAATTATCATTGTTCCATTAGCCTATCTCATTTCAAATTTTATCAGCCGGCCCCTTCTGAAAATGACTCAAAAGGCAATCCAATTGGCCTCAGAAAATTTAGGCAAGGAGCTTCATGTCTATTCTCATGATGAACTGGACAGACTCTCTAAGGCCATCGATGAGATGGGAGTTCAGCTCAGAAGGAAGATCGAAGAAATTTCAAAAGAGAGGGATTATCTCCAGACGGTTCTCAAGGGGATGATGGAAGGTGTCATGATGGTGGACAGGAGAGGTCGCATCCTGATGGTGAACGATGCCCTCCGGGACCTTTTCGCCCTTCCTTCAGATGTGGCAGATAGAATGCCTTTGGAAATCATTCGCAACGCAGAATTGGAGGGTGCCTTTCGAAAGGTGATTGAGGATGGTAAAAGTGAGGCATTGGAACTGAATCTTCCCTCCCCTGGAGGAAAAACTTTTGAAGTCAATGTGGTGGGTATTCTATCTTCCCCTGAAGAAAAGGATAAAGGGGGTAAAGGAATGAAGGGCGCCATCGCGGTGTTTCATGATATTACTCAATTAAAAGAATTAGAAAAAATTCGTCAGGATTTTGTGGCCAATGTTTCCCACGAGTTGCGAACTCCTCTGACCACGATCAAAGGTTATGCAGAAACACTTTTGCAAGGAGCCTTCAAGGAAGACGTGGCCTATCAGTTCATTCAGGTCATTAAGAGACACTCCGATCGCCTAACCAAGATTGTTGAAGATCTTTTAATGCTTTCAAAGATAGAGTCTAAGGAGTTCCAATTAAAAGGAGAGGTCATTCTCGTCACAGAGCTGATCCATGACGTTTTGGATTATGTTAAGGAAGCAGCGGAAAAGAAGAAGATCTCCATCACCCAAAGTGAGATCCCCTCTCCTCTTTCTGTCGAAGCTGACCGAAATTACTTGGAGCAGGTCTTCATCAACCTTTTGGATAATGCGATCAAATATAGTCATGAGGGAGGAAAAATTATCATCTCTGCCATCGAAAAAAATCAATGGGAGATCCAATTTTCAATCAAAGACAATGGCATTGGAATTCCAAGGGAGGATCTTCCCAGAATTTTTGAACGTTTCTATAGAGTGGATAAAGGAAGGTCTCAAGAACTGGGAGGCACAGGGCTCGGGCTTTCCATCGTCAAACACATCGTTCAAGCACACGGTGGAAGGGTCTGGGCAGACAGTCAGCTGGGAGTAGGCTCCACCTTCTATTTTACCCTACCGAAATAACACCAGCGGTGAATCGTAAGGCGATGACGCTTCACGCCCAACACATCACGTCTTATCGGAGATCATCGAAGGAATCTCCAATCTTTTGAAGATCCTCTTCGGCAATATGAACAATGAAGATCGATTCCTCTGCATCCTCCATAGCGGAGCCGTAGGTGTAATCGATGTTAATCTTGGCCTCGCCAAATCTTTTTGCCACTCTACCCAGCATTCCTGGTTGATTCACTAATCGGAATACCAATACGGGATCTGTATCCACTAAATGTCTCGCTTTGACCAATGCCTTCTCGGCTTCAACGGGTTTGTCGACAAGAAGTCGGATTAAGGAATAGTCTGAAGAGTCTTTCAAAATACCTCGGTAACTCTCCGCAAGGGCAATTCTCCTTCCGGTCTTCTCCCGCATCTTGTACAGCTCTTTAACCGAATCCTTGGCATTCTGAATGCTCATGCCCAGGATATTGATATCTGCTGCCTTCAATACATCGCAGAGCTTCGAAAGCTCTCCCGGTGCATTCGTTAAGATCACTGAAATCTGAGTCCTCTTCTCCATAAAATCTTTCTCCTCTCTTTGACGATGATGAAGAATAACAGATCATCCCATGCAGGTCAAGAACCAAAAACAGCCTAATGTCACAAAAATTTCATATCTCTGACATCCATTTGTCACACTCACCTGTCAATATAAAAGTGTCGTGCACTTTTCGATTACGTGAAGCGTCATTGCAGGAGATATACACAGAAAGGAGGGGAGAGAGGGAGTTAATAAAATTTAAGAGAATCGTAATGCATCTGTAACGTAACTGTAACAAATGAAAAATATCTTAATTGAAAGGAGCAAAAGATGAAGAGATTTAAGAATCTGACAAAGCTTTTGGCGGGGATTGCTTCGTCCGTATTGTTCGCCATCGTTACCTCAGGAATTCTGAGCCCGGTGTGGTCACAAGAGAAGATCATCAAGATTGACGGTTCAAGCACGGTATATCCGATTACGGAAGCGGTGGCTGAGGAGTTCCAGAAGATGAAGAGAGGAACCGTCAAAGTAACCGTAGGGATTTCGGGGACGGGTGGAGGTTTTAAGAAATTCTCAAGAGGAGAGACAGATATTTCCGACGCATCAAGGCCGATCACCAAGCAAGAGATGGACGCCTGTAAAGAAGCGGGGATTGAATACATCGAGCTTCCCGTGGCTTACGACGGCCTTGCAGTCATGGTCAATCCTAAGAATAATTGGGTGACTTCCATGACCGTGGCAGAACTCAAGAAGATATGGGAACCGGCAGCAGAAAGAAAAATATTGAAATGGAACCAGGTGAATCCAGCATGGCCAGATACAGCGTTGAAACTCTATGGTCCTGGGGTCGATTCAGGGACTTTTGACTACTTCACAGAGGCCATCGTTGGAAAATCCAGGTCCAGCCGGGGTGACTTTACAGCCAGTGAGGATGATAATGTCCTCGTTCAAGGAATTGCCTCGGACAGGGGAGGCCTGGGTTTCTTTGGCTATGCCTACTATGCAGAGAATCCTGATAAGCTGAAATTAGTGGCCATCGACGGGGGAAGAGGTTCTATTCTTCCTTCGGAGAAGACGGTAATGGACGGGACTTACTACCCTCTCTCCAGGCCAATCTTTATCTATGTCAATAAGAAATCTGCAGAGAGACCCGAAATGAAGGAGTTCGTGGAGTTTTATCTGAAAAATGCATCCAAACTGGTGAAGGATGTGAAGTATATCCCCCTTCCGGACAGGGCTTACAAGCTCGCTGCGGAGCGATTTGCAAGAAGAGTTACCGGCACGGTCTTCGGGGGTGAGGCCAAAATTGGGATGAAGGTAGAAGATCTCTTGAAATTAGAGGAGAAAAAATAAGAACCCTTGAAAAGAAAAACTTCCACCAAAGTCAAAGAGGGGGCTATTGAGACTCTTTTACTTCTCAGTGCCCTCTCTTCCGTCTTTATCACCCTCAGCATTGTCTTTATCCTTTTCTACGAGGCACTGGGATTTTTTAAAGACGTATCCTTATGGGAATTTCTCACCGGCAAACAGTGGACTCCACTGTTTGCTCAACCCAAGTTTGGTATATTGCCCCTTGTTACGGGGACCTTACTGGTAACTGGGATTGCAGTGTTGGTGGCTTTGCCAATCGGTATTATTGTTGCTGTCTATCTCAGCGAATATGCACCTTTCAAAATTAAGGAGGTGGCCAAACCCGTCCTCGAACTCCTTGCAGCCGTTCCGACAGTGGTCTATGGTTATTTTGCCCTTCTTTTTCTCACCCCCATCCTCCAGAGATTTATTCCCAATCTTTCGGGATTTAATGCCCTGAGTCCAGGAATCATCATGGGTATCATGATCATTCCTTATGTCAGTTCCGTGAGTGAAGACGCCATGAAGGCTGTTCCCATGCATATCCGGGAGGGTTCCTATGCCATGGGCGCAACAAAATTCCA
>CAZFJD010000094.1:8246-10640 GCA_964518775.1 uncultured Syntrophaceae bacterium | reverse complement strand
GTTTTCATGGATCCCTCCTCACAAATCCCCCTTTATCCCCCTTTACTAAAGGGGGGACTGAGGGGGATTACTCCAGGATTTCCAGATTGGCATAACAGACCTTCAGGCGCTTACTTCCCGCAGTTTGAAAAACGATGGTCGCCTTCTGATTTTCGTCCATCCCTTCTATCGATCTCACCCTTCCCTCTCCAAATTTGGGATGCCTTACCCTCATGCCTATCCTGAGCGGAAAGAACTCTTCAGGGCTCAATACCCTCCCCCTCCCTTCCGCGGAGAGATTTTCTTCTGTCGAGCTACCCGCGACCTCCTCTGTCTGTTGAAAATGATCACTCCACTGAGGCTCTTGAGAAAAGAGAGTTTCCGTCTCCGGCTCCCTCTCCTCTAACTGGATCAACTCGATGGGAAGTTCTTCAAGGAACCGGGAGGGAAGATTGGCATGGCCCACACCGAACGTAGAACGTTTCTCTGCCCTTGAAAGAAAGAGCCCCTCCTTAGCCCGAGTGATCCCTACATAACAGAGCCTTCTCTCCTCCTCCAGATCTTCAATCTCATCACCTCTTCGGTAGTGCGGTAAGAGCCCTTCTTCCATTCCGACGATAAAGACCAGTGGAAACTCCAAGCCTTTTGCACAATGAAGCGTCATCAGGGAGACCCGATTCCCTTTATCCTCATAAAGGTCGACGTCAGTGACGAGAGAGACCTTATCTAAAAAGGTCTCCAGAGAAACCCCTTCACCTCCCCGCTCAAACTCCATCATCACATTGATCAGTTCATCAAGGTTCTCTATCTTGGAAAAAGCCTCCTCGGTTCCTTCTTCCCTCAACCGATCGAGATACCCTGTTTTAGCAAGGAGGGCCAAAGTCAATTGGCTGATTGAGAAGTTTTTTGATTCCTCGCGGAACTCTTCGATCAGGCAGACAAACTCACCCAATCTCTCCTTGACCGCAGGAGGAAGCCAGTTCTCTTTCAAGGCCTGCCTCATCCCTTCGTAAAGTGGAATCGCTTTCTCCCTGGAGAAGGCCTCGATCTTTTCGATCGTCTTCTCTCCGATCCCTCTGGGAGGGACATTCATGATCCTTTTCAGACTGAGGCCATCCGATGGATTCGCAAGCAGCTTCAGGTAGGCGAGGATGTCTTTAATCTCTTTACGTTCATAGAATTTCAATCCTCCCACAATGGTGTAAGGGATCTGATGTTTGATCAACTCATCTTCGATGGAACGAGATTGTGCATTGATCCGGTAGAAGACAGCGATATCCCGATAAGGTCTTCCCAATGCTCCTCGAAGGCCAACCGAAGAAGAATGGCACCGCTCCGCAATCTTCTGAACGACGAAACGTGCTTCATCCGCCTCATCTTCGCCAGCATAAAGAGTGATGAGTTTGCCTTCAGGATTCTCTGTCCAGAGGATTTTCTCCTTTCTCGAACGATTTCTGCGGACCATATGGTTGGCTGCCCTGAGGATGTTCTGAGTGGAGCGATAGTTCTGTTCCAAGGTGATCACTTTGGTCTCTGGGAAATCATTCTCGAAATTCAAGATATTTCCAACCTCTGCTCCTCTCCATCGGTAGATGGATTGGTCGTCGTCTCCGACCACGCAGATATTCCAATGCCTCTTAACCATTTGCTGGATCAGGTGATATTGGATCACATTCGTATCCTGAAATTCATCCACCATCACATAACGGCAAAGCCCTTGATAATGCCTCAAGATCTCCGGGAAACGGTTGAAGAGAACGGTCACGAAGATGAGGAGATCTCCAAAATCGAGGGCATTGTTCCGCTGAAGATCCTCTTGATATCTCTGATAGACCAAGGCAACCCTTTTTTGGAAAATATTGTACGGATCCGGGAGATACTGTTCGGGCGTGATACCTTCATTCTTCAGATCTTCGATCTTCGACTGCACAGCCCTTGGATGAAACATCCTGAAGTCGAGGTCCAACTCCTTCATCACGGTCTTGAGATGTCGTTCTTGATCTTGTTCATCATAAATGACGAAATTCCTCTGAAACCCTATCGCCTCGATATGCTGCCTCAGGATCCGCGCGCAGGCCGAATGGAACGTCGAAATCCATACCCCTTTCGCCGACCTTCCAAGAAGCCTCTCCACCCTCTCGCGCATCTCGTCGGCGGCCTTATTGGTGAAGGTGACGGCAAAGATATTCCAAGGCGGGATTCCTTTCTCTTGAACGAGATAAGCGATTCGGTAGGTCAGAACCCTGGTCTTCCCACTCCCCGCGCCGGCAAAGACAAGAAGCGGTCCCTCTGTCTCCAAAACGGCCCTTTGTTGAATGGGGTTCAGATCGTTGAGCAAAGACATGATTTCAAATAAATGTCAAATTAATGACAATTGCCGTAACTCAAGGCTTTAGCCTTGATTTAAATCAACCC
>CAZFJD010000094.1:0-8146 GCA_964518775.1 uncultured Syntrophaceae bacterium | reverse complement strand
CAAATTAATGACAATTGCCGTAACTCAAGGCTTTAGCCTTGATTTAAATCAACCCTAAAGGGTTGAGTTACACTTTGAGCTTTGATATTTGACATTGATTATAAACTCTGAATCGAGCGGAAGATCCACCTTACTGAAATTTACAATTTTACATTCGGGAAGTCCAAATGTTTATTCCACGGTAACGCTCTTGGCCAAGTTCCTCGGCTGGTCCACATCCGTACCTTTGAGATCAGCCATATAGTAGGCCAGAAGCTGAAGGGGTATGGTGAGGAGAATTGGAGCCAGAGAGGGAAGGGTATCCGGGATGAAGATCACATCGTCCGCCTTCTTAGCGATCTCCGGATCCGATTGGGAGGCAAGGACAAGGAGCTTTCCTTCTCTTGCCTTAACCTCCTCGATATTGGCGAGGACTTTGTCATAGACTTCGTTTTTTGTTGCCAGGACGACGACAGGCATCTCCTGATCGATCAACGCAATGGGCCCATGCTTCATCTCGCCCGCTGGATAGCCCTCTGCATGAATATAAGAGATCTCCTTTAGCTTCAGCGCTCCCTCTAAGGCAATGGGATAGTTGATCCCTCTCCCTAAATAGAGAAAGTCTTTGGCGTAAAGATACTTTCTTGCGATTTCGGCGATCTGCTTCGAGGACCTGAGCATCTCTTCCATGAGATGAGGAACCTTGATCAATGCCTCGACCAATCTCTTTCCTTCTTTGACAGGGATGATTCCCAGCTCTCTACCGATCCGCAGGGAGAGGAGAAAGAGGAGGGCCAACTGGGTGACAAAGGTCTTGGTTGAGGCCACACCGATCTCAGGCCCGGCATAGGTGTAGATCACATGATCTGAGTCCCTCGTCAAACTTGACTCGACCACGTTGCAAATCGCAAGCGTCATCGCCCCTCGCTTTTTCCCCTCCCGTAACGCAGCCAGGGTATCCGCTGTCTCTCCGGACTGGGAGATTGCTACCAGCAATGTATCCTCTCCGAGAATCGGGTTTCGGTATCGAAACTCCGAACCGATGTCCGTTTCTACTGGGATTCGGCAGAACTCTTCGATGAGGAACTTTCCGACAAGGGCCGCGTGGTAGGAGGTGCCACATGCGATGAGGTAGATCCGCTGGACTTTCTCGAGGTTCTCTCGGTCCAAACGGACATTGTCAAGGATCACATCTCCCTTCTCTTCAGAGATTCGTCCTCGAATGGTGTCTGTCAAGGCCCTCGGCTGTTCAAAGATCTCCTTGAGCATGAAGTGTTTGTACCCCCCCCTTTCCGCCATGAGGGGACTCCAATTCACATATTTGGGTTCTCTCGAAACCTCTCCTCCTTTGGCATCATAAACCTTAACCCCTTCGGAGGAGAGTAAGGCGACCTCCCCATCCTCCATGAAGATAAAGTTTCTCGTATAAGGAAGGATTGGAGGAATGTCAGAGGCAATGAAATACTCGCCTCCACCGAGGCCGATTACGAGAGGCGCCTCATTTCTTGCGCCGATCAAACACGTCTCATCCCCTTCGTGGAGAATTCCCAGGGCATAGGAGCCCTTGATCTTGCCCAGTGTGATTCTCACGGCATCCAGGAAGGAATGCCCTTCCCGAATGAATTCATCGATCAGGTGGGCAATCGTCTCTGTGTCTGTTTCGGAACTGAAGACATGGCCTTTCTTTTTGAGAAATTCTCGGAGGGGCAGATAATTTTCAATGATGCCGTTATGGACGACCGTTACCTTGCCTGCCTTATGGGGGTGAGCATTCTCATCAGAAGGCCTTCCATGGGTGGCCCATCGGGTATGGCCAATCCCAACCTTCCCCTCGAAGGTCTCCTCTCCTATCAAATCCTCTAAGTTTGCCAATTTCCCTACTTTCCTACGGATCTCAATCCGGCCCCTGTGAAAAACGGCGATGCCTGAGGAGTCGTATCCTCGGTATTCGAGTCTTCGAAGGCCATCCAAAAGAACCTTTGCCGTATCTCTGGAACCCACATATCCAACGATGCCACACATGGCTTATTCCTCTTCCTCTGTGCTCTTCTTTCGGCGGAGCTCCGTCTTCTTGCTCCAGCCCTTGATATTCTTCTGCTTCGCTCGGCTGATGGCCAGCGCCCCTTCTGGAACATCCTTCGTCACAGTAGATCCAGCACCGATGGAAGCGTTCTTCCCCACCTTGACCGGAGCCACCAATTCCACATTCGATCCAACAAAGACCCGATCGCCGATAATGGTCTGATGCTTCTCAAACCCATCATAGTTACAGGTGATGGTCCCGGCACCAATGTTCACTTCCTCCCCGAGGAGGGAATCTCCAATATAAGCTAAGTGGTTGGCTTTGGAACCCTTGCCGATGACCGATTTCTTCACCTCTACGAAGTTCCCAATCTTCGCTCTGCTCTTCACTTCGCTCAAAGGTCTGAGATGAGCAAAGGGGCCGATGGAGGCGCCATCTTCGACCTTGCTCTCCGTGATCACAGAGTTTGAGCGGATCGCGACCTCATTGCCGACGATGGAATCTGAAATCTTAGCATTGGATTCAATGATACACCGCTCGCCGATCTTCGTCTTCCCCTGGAGGACACAATTGGGATAGAGCACCGTATCTCTTCCAATCTCAACGGTCCGATCCACATAGGTGGCTTTCGGATCGAGGACGGTCACACCCGAGAGCATCAGGCTTTTCATCTTCTCCTGTCTAAGCACTTCATTGGCGATAGCAAGATCGACTCGGGTATTGATCCCCATCACCTCCACTGGGTCCACCGCCTGATAAGCAGAACACCTCAAGCCCCTTCTTCCTGCAACCTCAACCAGATCGGTCAGGTAATACTCTCCCTGAGCATTCTCCTGTCCAATCTCTTTCAGGCCTTCGATCAAAAACGAGGCCTTCACGCAGAAGATCCCGGTGTTAATCTCTCGGATCATCCTTTCCTTTTCGGAAGCATCTTTCTCTTCCACAATTTTTTCTAACCATCCCTCAGGGCTTCGAAGGATTCGGCCATATCCATGGGGATGCTCCACAACCGTTGTTAGGACGGAAAGGGTGGAGTCATTTTCCCGGAAGTGATTGATAAAAGAGTGAAGAGTCTCTCCTCTCACCAAGGGAACATCCCCGCAAAGGATCAAAACCGTACCAGTAAATTTCTTGAGAAAAGAAACGGCCTGTAAGACCGCATGGCCTGTCCCCAATTGCTCTTCCTGAAGGGCGAAGTGAATCCGGGGATCTTTGAATTTCTCCTTAATCCGATCAGCCTGGTAACCTATGACCACGATTGTCTTTTCGGCTTTAATTTCGTTCAATGAAAGGGCAATGGTATAGGAGAGCATGGGGATTCCCAGAAGGGGATGGAGGACTTTCACCAGATCCGATTTCATCCGGGTCCCTTTTCCAGCCGCGAGAATGACCGTTGCAATGCCTTCCAATCTTGTATTCCTTTTCTAAAAAATTTATCACTTTTATACTATGCTCATCGCCTTTAGTCAACCCTATAGGCGTTGAGCATCAGTGGTTTTCTATAGTTCTCCTCAAGGCAATTCATCATGGGGAATGATTTTTTCTAGATCGGCTACGAGAGGAGGGAGATCTTTTAAAACAGTATCCCACACAATATCAAGGTTGATGTCAAAGTAACCGTGAATCAAACGGTTGCGCAATTCGATCATCTTCTTCCAAGGGATATGGGGGTGTTGTTCGCGAAAATCGGCCGAGACACAATTTGCCGCTTCCCCAACTATCTCCAGGAGGTGGACAAGTGAGAGGGCTAGCATTTCGTCTTTATCTAAATCATCTCTCGTTCTGTTCTCAACAAAATGCAATGCCTTGCGGGCGGCTTCCAAGATGTGAAGGGTACGGATGGTGTCATCACGCTGCATATTGCACCACCGCCGTAGCCAATACGCTCTGTCTGAAATGTCGACTCAGGTCTTCGGGGGTCCGGAGGTCCACTTTTCGTCCTCCGAGCAGAACGGATAATTCATCCTCCATATCGAAAAGGCGGAAAAAACTCGGTACATGACCTCGTTCGAATTCGACCAGTACGTCTACATCACTGGTAGGTCCGAAGTCATCCCTCAGGACTGAACCAAATAGGGACAATTTCCGAATGTGATGTTTTCTACAAAATGAAGCTATCTTGTCTTTAGATAATTCTATTTGTGTTCTTTCGTTCATTACCCCTCCTTAAATATCTTCAAGCTCTTTTGTCATCAGCATAACAATATTATTATATCACAATATTATTCTTCAACCTCTATTATTGTCCTTCCCCAATCGATTATTTTTCTATTTGAGCATAATTATAGGTAACTTTCAAGGCTAAAAGAAGTGCAGATAACGTGTGTGACACAGATAAAGCCACCAGTTTTTAAGTTCTCCTTTTGTGTCGTTGCTATCTGCCGTTACGGGCGGAGCCTTTTGTTAATGATCCCCATGCCCTCATCCGGGGGCCGAGTCGGTCAAGGGAGACTACTTTAAAATCGTCAGTCCCAAAAAATTATATTTTTCATCAAAATCAAAAATAACTGGGAAATTCTTCAAATTCTTCTTTCTTATCTCCCACGGGAACCCACCATATCTCTTTCCTTTAGGCCTCCTATCCTTATCAATAAGTCTTATATGAATAAGATGCTCGTCAATATGACATTCGACGTTATCCTCTTTTATGTTAACGATCCTCTCCGCAGCCATATTAATCCCTTTTCCGAATGCGCTCGATTTATACGAGTTGTGTACATCCACATTCACCAAAGCCCCATAAAAATCAATTGTATCATTAATGACCTCCGCATCTTTTTTGGTTTCAAAAGTCTTTTTGGAATTGGGTTTCAACTTCACTCCTAATTTTTTTGGCCCCTTTTGGAGTAGCAGGATATAGAAGTCATCGGCCCCTTTGATTTTCCCGCATATTTTACAGGCTTCCTTCTTATCCCTCATCTTTTTGTATCCATCCCAATGCTTGCACTGCAAGCCTAAAAATTCCCAGGCTAAACCAAGCTGTTGATAGATATTGAAGAAAACCTGAAACTTCTTTTTACCCATTTTCTCACTGGCAAGAAAATTGTTGCTGACAAAATCCATGCTTTTAAAGACAGCGTTCAGTTGTTTCTTGATCTCTTTCTTTGTTTGTCCCTTATGCATCCTTGCATCCCTTTTTTTCCTTGCCCGCACTGAGCAGATAACGTTTTGGATTGGCGAAGTCCCGACAAAGGCGGGATCTCCCTAAGGGTGCAGATGCTAATCGGGTGTTATCTGCCGGTGCGGAAAGGATGTTCTACCAAGTTTCAATTTTTAAGTTTTCAATTGCTTCAAAATGTGGATCTTTAGTGACCAATGTAAGAGCATATTGTTGGGCGATCGCAGCAATCCATATATCATTCTCAGGAATTGGTTGGCCTTTTTCTTTCAAACTGCTTTTTATATCTCCATATTTTTTGGCTATGTCTGTGTCGCAAGGAAGCACAGTATTGTTGAGAGCAAATTCATCTATGCGCGCAAGGTTTTCTTCAAGCTTTAGGGATTTATATGCTCCGAAATATAACTCTCCAATAGCAATACATGGAACAAACACTTCTTCGGCCTTTGCTATGCGGTCGTGAATTTGAGAGTCTTTTGCAAAGATAGAAATAATTATGTTTGTATCAAGAAGATATTTACCATTCACTGATGTCTACCTTCTCACACCCTTCCTCTATAGCTTTTGACATTAGCTGCAAATCATCAGAGGGAATGGCCCCTTCAAATCGTAGAAGACTTTTACCTTCGACCCCTTTGGGGGTTAAAGCTTTTACAAAATCAAGGACACGAAGTTGAAGGTCATGAGGAAGCTTATCAATCTGATTGATAAGATTATCTCTTATGGATTCAGTTGTCATAAATACACCTCCTCTAATTGATTCATTTTAACATGACTAAAAATTTTATGATATACGAATAAATGGAAAAGGGCGAAGCCTTTGGGTGTTAACCTCAAGCATTCTGCTGACGTTCACTCCAGGCATTTTTTAAATAGAACCGTTCAATTTCCTTTTCCAATGAGGAGTAAATCTATTCCACAGTAACGAGATCTTCGATGTCCCTGAGTATTTTTTGCCCGATGCCAGGAATATGCCTCAGCTCGGATGTGGTTTTAAAACTTCCGTAAGTTTTTCGATGTTCGGTTATGGCTATAGCGCGTTTTTTTCCAATGTGAGGAAGTTGCATTAATTCCTCGATTGATGCCTGATTGATGTTAATGGGACCTTTCAGCCCTCGAGCTTTAGCCCGTTCCTGCTTATAAGCTTGATAGTGCTGATCCAAGTGATCTTTAGCTTTGGCAAAGTTTGCAGGATCCATCCATTTTACTTGATGAATTCTGCCCAAAGCGCTCTTTAAATGGGGAACGTCAATTTCTCCTACATAGTTATGATGGGGAAGATGTCGAATCTTCTTCCCATCCTTCGTAATCTCAGTGGCAGCAAAGGCAGAATCTGGAAGACCGTCAATATAACGTTGGCTCCACTTCTCTGCCAATGCTGGCGATACAATGAATAAAATAAATATTCCCGCTATTATGAAGGAGTACCTTTTCAGGCTTTTTATTAACATGGCTTTCTACCTCAAAAATGAAGATAATTGATGGTTCTATTCCGCACCTATTTCATCCTTTCCGATGCCCGCAACGAGCAGATAACGGCTGGCGGGTGAGCGAAGTGCCCTTTAGGGGCATTTTGGCTTCAGCCCTGTCTGCCGACAGGCAGACGTTCAACCGCTTTCTCAATGAGACAAAAAAACCCATTCCTTTTCAGAAATGGGTCTTAATTCATCTTCAGACCATATGTCCACCTTATATATTGTTAAAGGATTGAAGGACGACAATACATGGCCTCTGTTTTGATAAGAGATTACTAAAATATGAGGAAGGAGTCAATATTAAAAAATTGATAGACCCCCCTCACCCTCTCCCACAAGAGACTATATCGTAATTACTATTCTATCACCCTGAATTTATTTCAGGGTCTCATAATCCATTGATCTTATTACCTGCCTGCCGCAGGCAGGGATGCTGAAACGAGTTCAGCATGACATTTTTCACCACCTCCCCAGTTATGACACAGTCTCCAAGGGGAGAAGGGAAGTAGAAGATCTTGAAAAATCGCATAAAAATTTGTAAAAGAGAACCATGCGATTCGATCTTGCCTTTCAAAACGACAAACCTTTTGATGTGGTGGGCATGGGCCTTAACTCTGTCGACTTTCTTGCTGTCGTCCCTGAATTTCCCAGTTTGAATTCGAAGATGCAAATCCTTCAATTTTCTAAGCAGGGAGGAGGACAGGTGGCCACGGCCATGGTGGCCTTGAGTCGTTGGGGAGTTAGAACGAAATATATCGGAAAAGTTGGAGGAGACGAATTAGGCCAATTTTCTCTCAATTCCATTCACCAAGAGGGAGTGGATGTCTCCTCAGTGACTGTGGAACCGAATGCTTCTAACCAGTTTGCCATCATTATCGTGGATGCAACCTCTGGTGAGCGAACAATCCTCTGGGATCGGGATGAACGTTTGATGTATCGCCAAGGGGAACCCCGGAAAGAAGAAGTCTGTTCTGGAAAAATCCTCCATTTAGATGGTCACGATATCCGAGCAGCCATTCAATGTGCCAGATGGGCAAAGGAAGAAGGTATCCCGACAGTCCTCGACATCGATAAGGTCGAGCCTCTCACCTCTGAATTGATCCGAGAGATCGACTTCGTCGTCACCTCTTCCCGGTTTGCAACTCTCTTCACTAGAACATCGGATCGAGAAAAGGCTCTACTGGAACTTCAGAAGCATGTCCGCGGATTTCTCTGCGCCACATTGGGCCATGAAGGGGCCGTTGCTTTGGTGAAGGGTGAATTCCTTTATGTGAGAGGATTTAAAGTGAACGCAGTCGACACGACCGGTGCAGGCGATGTCTTTCACGCCGGGTTCATCTATGGCCTGCTCCAGAATTGGGAGGTGTTGGAGATCTTGAGATTTGCCAATGCTGTGGCGGCACTCAAATGCTGCGATCTCGGTGGAAGAAGAGGAATCCCTACTGTTGAAGAGGTCCAGAAATTCTTGAATTCACCTTAATCCTTTATTTTAATTCCCAAAGACCTCATACTTAATTCCACTCTTACCAGCATCCTTTACAGAATACATCA
>CAZFJD010000093.1:0-10660 GCA_964518775.1 uncultured Syntrophaceae bacterium | reverse complement strand
AGAAGATCTTTGAGGAAATCCAAGGGAGAAAGAAGATATCCAACTTGATCTCTGAACCCAAGATCCCTCCTTTCCTCCTTTATTAGGGGGGATTTTTTTACGAACGCTCGTACCATGAGTTTGGAACTCCCCAGCCTCGTCTTATCAAATCCCGAAGGTAGAATCTTTGATCATCCCTTTTTGAAAATGGCAGGTCGGTCTGGAAGCCGCGTGCTCCTTCCGCCCCCTTCTGAACTGGTCCCTTTGCCTATGGGAAGTCAACTTTTCTCCTTGCCTGGAAGGATCCCGACCGGCTGGGATGAAGAGAGAAGAACCTTTGCTTCATTAGAGAAGGTAAGGGTGGACGGGAAGGAGATTCGATGTACGGCTGTCGCTGCTTTCCTTCCACCGGGATATATCCGTACACTCCTACCTGCCACTCAGTTGAAGTCAAAAGCCACCACGCTTCCGCTGTGGGCTTACAGTTCTGTAGGCTGGAAAGACCGAAGGTTTTGGGCCACGGGCTTACTGATCGACTCCAATCCCCACTGGCATCCAAAATATTTTAAGAATGAGCGGCTTCTGACGAAAAAGGTCGATTCCGCTTTAAGGAAGAACCCAAAGAACCATCTCTTTCGACAACTTGCCAGGTGTGCTCTGGAATATCATTGCTTTGCCGCTAAGAATGTCTTCTTCCAAAGGTGGGAATGTCCATTACCCACCTCTCCTTCCTGCAATGCCGATTGTTTGGGTTGCATCTCTCTTCAATCTTCTGAATGTTGCCCTGCCTCTCAAGAGAGGATCAGTTTCGTCCCTTCGGTGGATGAGGTTTTGGGCGTTGCCTTGCCGCATTTGCAAGAGGCAGAGGATGCGATCGTCAGTTTTGGTCAGGGTTGCGAAGGAGAGCCCTTGATGCAATGGCGACTTCTCGAGCGTTCGGTTCGGAAATTAAGGGAGAAGACGGATCGAGGAACAATCAATCTCAATACCAATGGAAGCTTTCCAAAGAGGGTGAAAGTATTATGCGATGCAGGCCTTAATAGTATTCGCGTAACCCTGAATAGTGCCCATTTGACATACTACAATCGGTATCACAGACCCAAAGGATACAGATTCGAGGACGTCTTGGATTGTCTGATATTGGCGAAAGAAATGGGGCTCTATACCTCCATCAATCTCCTCGTTCTCCCTGGATTTACTGATCGTGAAGATGAGGTTAAGGGATGGATAGAACTGATCCGGAGGACGAACCTCGATCTCATCCAGATGCGAAACCTGAACATCGATCCCGATCTCTATCTGAGAGAGATGGGAGGAGGCCGCGGGATTGGAATTTCGAAGATGATCGAGGTTCTCAAAAAAGAATTTCCTGCTCTCCAATTTGGTTATTTTAACCGGACCAAGGAGACCTTCTGTCGTAGGCAATTGGGTCATTAGGTCACTGAGTCATTGAGATCAACACTTAAACTTCAACGTTTCTGACCTTGTCTGATTTCATTTTGAAGTCACCGCTTCGACTCTCCAGCCTAAAGACTGAGGTTTGCCCCGGTCGAACGGGTCAATTTTTGGAGCCCACGACTTAGGATGAGGTTAGAAGTGCGATATGTTCCAAACCCAGGAATTGTCTTGACTTTTGAGGGGCGGTTCATTAATCTAAATTTTGTTTGCGGTTGGAAATTACTTTTGTTCACTAACACTTGAACGAAACCAAATACAGGAGGTGGAAAGATGGCAACGCAAGATAAGAAAGAGGGCTTTCTGACGGCCAGGCGAAGTGTGTTAAAAGCAGGGGCCATAAGTCTAGGTTCGCTCCTGGTACCAGGCGTAGTCGGGACGAGAAAAGCAGCAGCGTCAACTCCTCCGGAAACCACCGTCGACCGAATCAAAAGGATAGGCGTGTTTAACCTCGGGGTTCGAGAGGCAGATCCACCTTACGGTTACCTCGACAAACAGAGTAAACACGTAGGCTTTTCTACCGAGATCGCAGAAAAGGTTCACGAGCGGCTTGAAAAAGAGTTAAAGATGAGCATCAAGATCAACTATGTCGCGGTCACTGGCAGGACAAGGATCCCTCTGCTTCTGAATAATACGATCGATATGGAAGCCGGGGCGACCGTGATCACGAAGGCGCGGGATAAAGTCGTCGATTTTTCGATGCCTTTCTTCTTGACGGCCACTTTTATCCTTGTGCCTGCGGACAGTCCCATTCGGAAAGTTGCAGACCTCTCGGGCAAACGAATCGGCGGCCATCGGGGCGGTCTAGAAGAGATGTTGTACACGAAGAAACTTCAGAAGGAGGGCGTGTTCAGGACGCCGGTCAGATTCATAGGCTTTGAGAATCATCCTGACGGCTTGACAGCGCTCCAAGGCGGATCGATCGATGCCTACTCCAGCGACGGGCCTCTTCTCTATGGCCTTCAGAAAAGTACACCAGACCCGTCCAAGTGGAGGCTCTTCGACCCAGGCGTGAACGCCTTTGCTCAGGCGTTTCCAATGCGTGAAAATAGCTCGAGCTTTGCAAATCTCATTAACATCACGATCGTCGAGATGTTCGAAACGGGCCATTGGCAGGAGCTGTACCAGAAGTACTTCGTTCCCGTGGGATTGCCCAAAGAACTTGATGATACGCTGAAATTCTTGGTACGGCTAAACTGCTGGCCGGACTAACCGGTTGAGCACGAGAGATCGGGTGGAGGGAATGAAGCGGAAGGCTGCGTGCAAAGCGCGAGGACTTCCATGCACTATACACCGGTGGAAAAAGAGGCGCTTCAGCTGCCATTGAAATACCCACCCTATTGATGTCTAACGCAATGTGGTGTCAAGGCTTCGCTTTGCGTCACTGACGCAGAAAGACAGAAACAAGCCTCTCCCATATTCATTAAATACAAGGAGCTTTTCTTGTTCTGATATCCGTCGAATTCAGAGATTAGCTTCCGAATTCGAATATCAATGCCTGAGATTATGACTAACTTCGCGGCACTTGGATCGGCAAGAAAAGAGTGGAGTCAGAGTCCATTCCGAGATCGTCTGGATCAAGGAGGTTTCAATTCATGGATAGTCCTTCAAGGAAACCAGGAGAGTTGACCCAAAAGATTGTGAGTTTTGTCAGAGAGACGGCTTTCGAGGATCTGCCTTCCCGTGTGGTGGATCATTCAAAGCTCGTTCTTTTGGATACCCTCGGTGCCATGCTTGCAGCCTCCAATCCGAAATATCCCGCTGGGAAGATCTTGGTCAATTTCGCCAAGACTCTGGGTGGAAGAGAAGAATCTTCCATCATCGGATGGAGTTTTAAGTCCTCCTGCATCCATGCGGCCATTGTGAATGGGACCT
This sequence comes from uncultured Syntrophaceae bacterium, assembly GCA_964518775.1. Classification (GTDB taxonomy): domain Bacteria; phylum Desulfobacterota; class BSN033; order BSN033; family UBA1163; genus JACAEX01. The sequence continues at coordinate 7,351 of CAZFJD010000093.1, read as the reverse complement.
TCGGATACTACTGTGACATCGAGGCCCATCATCCCGAGGCTGTGGTTCATCCTGCCGCGACGATCGCGCCCACGAGTCTGGCTGTGGGTGAACGAGAGAAGGTGGATGGAAAAGAGTTTCTTCTCTCCTTTATTCTTGGCACAGACTTGGATTGCCGGGTCAGTATGGCATTGAATCCCCGAATTCTTTATGATCGAGGATTCCATCCTTCTTGTGTTGCGGGGACCATCGGTGCAGCAGTGGCCGCAGGCCGTCTTTTCCAACTGAGCGGTGATCAACTCCCCATCGCCCTTGGATTGGCTGCCCAACAGACCTCAGGTTTGCTGGCGTGGAAGGAAGACTTCTCTGAAAACTCGAGACCGTTCAATCACAGCATCGCAGCCCGCAACGGCATCACGGCTGGATTGCTTGCCAAATTGGGGTTCGGCGGGCCTCCGGACATCTTTGAGGGGAGATACCATCTCTTCAGAGCATTTTCCGGTGAAGGAGGTTGGAATGTGGATTCCCTTACCCGAAATATAGGAGAGGACTTTTCCATTATGGAGCTTGCCTTCAAGAAGTATTCGTGCTGTGCCTTTCTGCATCCTGGTCTAGATGGCCTGTTGCGCATTATGGAGAAGCATCATTTGAAGAGTTCAGACATTCGGGAGATCGTGCTCAGATTCCCAAAGAACGGGACCGAACTGATTGATGGAACAGAGCTCAGATCCCATTCGGCTCAGTATATCCTTCCAGTTGCAGCGGTCAACCGTGAGATCATGATCGATGATATTCTGTACGATCAAACGGTTGAACCAGAGGTGAAGCGTCTGGTGGAGAATATGACGGTGGTGGGCGATGAAATCCTGGACAAAGTTTTTCCAGAGCAGTACGCATCGATTGTAGAGCTCACGACCGACGATGGAAGGAGATTTTCTGAGCGGGTCGATTATGCGGCTGGGACTCCGCAAAATCCCTTTACACAGAGAGAGATCGAGGAAAAGTTTCATCGATTGTGCAAGGAGGTTCTCGATTCCTCCACCGCAGGTAAGATCATGGACACGGTAGAGAATATTGAGCAGGTTGAAGACATGAACAGGCTGGGAGACCTCTTAAGGAAATAAACGACGATGAAAGAACGGTCCTCATTCATCCGTAGATCCGCAATCCTTCCATACGGCAGGTGGCCTGATGGGATATGAAATACAGTGGTCGGTTCTGTGGGAACTGCCCTACGGCGAGTGGATTTTAGAGGGTATCTATCTCACCTATCAAATCTCTTTGATCTCGTGGGTCTTCGCATTGCTGATCGGCATACTGGTCGGCATGATGGCGGAGTCGCCACTGAAACCGATGCAGTACTTCTCGACAGGCTTTGTCGAGGTGTTTCGTAACATTCCGCTTCTGATCCAACTCTTTTTTGCCTATTTTGTTATTCCCCTTCTGCTTCCGCTTCACCTGCGTCGACATTTATATGAGATCGGCTGGGAGATGGGAAGCGCTATCTTCACCCTCTCGTTATATACATCGGCCAAGGTCGCCGAACATGTTCGGGCTGGACTCAATACCGTGAGCCCAGGCATCCGGCAGAGCGCTCTTTCGACTGGTCTGACCTGGTGGCAGATGCAGATTCATGTGGTCGTCCCTTTACTCCTCAGGATTATCGTGCCGAGTATTACCTCGGAGTTCTTAACCATCTTCAAAAGCTCTTCTTTGGCCATGGCAGTGGGCGTTGTGGAGACCACTTACATCACCCAACGCATCGGATTTCACACCTTTCGATGGATCGAGGCCAATACCATGGGAACCGTGGTCTACCTTCTGACGGCATGGGCGGTTGCTATTTTTATGGGCCTCATCGAAAGAAGAGTGAGAGTTCCTGGCTTACTTCAACGGGAAGGAACCTGATCGAAATGACCCTGTCTCAGTTCCTGAGCAACTTATATGCCCTATGTTGGGCATTGTTCAAGTACAATGTCACCCTCACTTTCCTGGCAGTTCTCTTCGCCTTTCCGATTGCAAGTTTCCTTGCTCTTGGACGACTCTCCCGTTACCGTGCGGTCCGCTACCCGATCACGGCCTACATCAATATTGTACGGAGCAGTCCGCTCCTGATGGTCATGTTCTGGACCTATTATACCTTTCCCATGCTGTTGGGCGGTGCCAGCGTGAATGTGTTTTATGCTGCTCTTATTGCCCTGACGGCTTTCGAAGCTGCTTATTTTGCCGAATTCATTCGTGCAGGACTTCAGTCGATCCATAAAGATCAGCGAACGGCCGCTCTTGCAACCGGATTGAAATCCTGGCATGTCTCTCTGTATATCATATGGCCTCAGGCGGTCCGCAGAATGCTGCCGTCGTTGCTTACCCAGAGCATCATTGCGTTTCAGGATTCCACGCTGGCGAGCGTGATCGGCCTGAGAGAGGTCGTCCGAATGACCGGCATTATCAATGCCGTTCAAGTGAGACCCATCTGGCTCTATTCCATGCTGGCGGGCATCTATTTGTGCCTTTGCTTTGTCATCAGCCGGTTCGTGAGACGGGTTGAACGGAGTACAGTGGATTTGTTAAGTGTTTAAATGTGTCAGGATCATGGGTTCGATTTAGGGTAGCTCATGGAGGCGTCGAGTGTAGATGGTGAATACCAGAGGGGAACCGATCATCGAATTTAAAGATCTCAGTCTGTGGTATGGGAACTTTCAGGCTTTAGCCGATATCAATGAGACGGTAAACAGAAAGGATTGCGTGGTCATCTGTGGACCGAGTGGGTCTGGGAAGAGTTCCCTGCTTCGTTGTGTAAACGGACTGGAGAAATTTCAGCAGGGGGACGTGATGGTCCGCGGGGTGAGCGTCAAGGACTGTCTGGATTTGGCCAAATTGCGGTCCCATGTGGGCATGGTGTTTCAGCGGTTTGAACTCTATCCCCATATGACATGTCTGAGCAATGTCACCTTGGCCTTGAGAAAGGTCTTGAAACTGTCCAAAGCCGAAGCTGAAGAGAGGGCCAAACAGGTCCTTGAAAAATTTGGAGTGATGGAACAGGCCCATAAGTATCCGGCTCAATTGTCGGGTGGTCAGCAGCAGCGGATCGCCATCTGCAGAGCTCTGGTCCTTGAGCCGGATGTGATGATGTTTGATGAGCCGACTTCGGCTTTAGACCCCGAAATGATAGATGATGTGTTGCAGGTGCTCCTCCAGTTAGTGAAGGAGGGAATGACGATGCTCATCGTCACCCACGAGATGCTGTTCGCTCGGGATGTGGCCAATAAAATCGTTTTTATGGAGAAGGGGAGAATCATTGACCGCGGAACGACAGAGGAGTTTTTCAGCAGCAGCAGAAATCCGAGGACCCAGGCATTCCTCGATCGAGTGTTTAGAGAGAAAAGGGCAGAGGAAAAGAGATGGTTCAGATAAAGTCGTGGACGAGAGGAGTGTCAGCAAAGTGAAGATCATACGAATTGAGACGAAGATTGTGGAGATCCCTGTGAAGAGCCCGTACGTATTTTCCCACGGTGTGTTGAAGGCCTTCAGGAATGTTTTGGTCTGGGTTTACACGGACGAGGGTGTCGTCGGGATTGGTGAGTCTTCCTTTGTTCCAGGGGGAGGGGTATCCGAGGAAACGCCTGAAAGCACCAAACCGATGATCGATCACTATCTGGCTCCAGTCGTGATCGGGGAGGATCCTTTTGACATCGAGCGCATCCATCAGAAGATGGATGCTACGGTCCCGAGAAATTTGGTTGCCAAGTGTGGGATCGATTTGGCCCTCTGGGATATCATGGGGAAGGTTCTTGATCAACCCGCTTTTAAGCTTCTGGGAGGTCATTTTGATCCGAACATTCTCTGCACCTACACCCTAAGCATCGATACTCCGGAAAAGATGGCGGAGCAGGCACTGGTCAGAAAGAAGCAGGGTTACAAGACGGTCGTGGTGAAGATTGGCCGTGAGCCTCAAAAAGATATCGAGCGGCTGAGATTGGTGCGCGAGGCCGTGGGTGATGACCTCAACATTCGGCTCGACGCCAATGAAGCCTACTGGCCAGATCAGGCCATTCTGATCATACGACGGATGGAAAAATATCGTCCTGAATTTGTCGAGGAGCCGGTCAAGCGCTGGGATTTGGACGGGATGGCAAAGGTGGCGCGGGCGGTGGATACCCCCATCAGTTCCGATGAGAGCAATACGTCCCTTGAGAGTGTGATGAATATCATCCAGAAGCAGGCCGCAGACATCATCAATATCAAGATTTCAAAAAATGGCGGCCTTTATCGTTCTAAGAAAATTGCAGCTGTCGCCGAAGCCGCGGGTGTTCCATGCATTGTGGGAGGCGCCAACACCTTTGAAGTGGGCCGGCAGGCTTGCCGTCACTTTGCGGTTTCCACAGCTCAAGCACAGATGGGGATGGGATCCGAAGGGTGTGCCCCCGCCTCCCAGTCCAAGATAGACGATGTCACAAAGAGGGTCATCACGTATGAAGATGTGACGAAGGGAAATGGATATGTGGGATTATTGCCCGGGCCGGGCTTGGGCATTGAACTGGACGAGGAGAAGATTCGAAAATACAGCGTGTCATCATCAGAGGGAGGATGAGAACATGGAGCAATGGGAACAGTTTTTTCGGGAGAAGCAGGTCGAGAGGACGATCAACGGGTTGAAGAAGAACAATTTTGAGGCCCTCTTTGTTCCGGATTCAAAATCCGCATTCGACGAGGTCATAAAAAGGATACCGGATGGGGCGACCGTTGGGATCGGAGGATCTGTCACACTTGCACAGATCGGATTACTGGATGCTTTGGGAAATCGGAATATCCAGCTCATCTGGCCTATGCGCCAAGGCAAAACCCAGGAGGAGATTCACGGATTAATTCAGAAATCTTTTTCCGCGGATATCTTCCTCTCAAGTACGAATGCAGTGACTGAGGATGGAAAATTGTTCAATGTGGACGCCACAGGCAATCGGGTTGGGGCGATGTTCATCGGACCCAAAAAGGTGATCGTCGTCTGTGGGATCAATAAGATTGTGAAGGACATCGAGGCTGCAGAGAAGAGGGTGAAGGAGTGGGCAGCTCCACAGAATGCAAAGCGGCTCAAGCGGAAGACCCCGTGTGCCGAGACAGGTGTCTGTCAGGATTGCAGTTCTCCCGATCGAATTTGTAATATCTATGTGACCCTGGCAAAGAAGCCAAGCCGTACCGAAGTAACCGTCATTCTGGTAGGAGAACAATTAGGAATATAATCTTAGAGAGATTCTAAATTCGAAGCACAAAATCCCTGCCTACCGGCAGGCAGGCTAAATTCGAAACAATCTCTAATTTTCAAAAATCATATGTCCCAAACAAAACTTTAGAATTTTGATATTTGAATTTTGAATTTGCCTTTTGACCTATCTGGTCAAAAGGATTCGCGCATCCACAGCTATTGCTCCTTTTTCGAGGACCATCACAGGATTGATATCGATCCCTTCGATCTCAGGAAGGTCCACCATCAACTGAGAGAGCCTAAGAAGCATTTCAACGATCGCCTCGATGTCCGATGGCCGTTCCCCTCGCACCCCCTTGAGGATGCTGGTCCCTTTCAATTCAGAGATCATCTCCTCTGCTTCGGAGTGATTGATAGGGGCTACCCGAAGGGAGGTCTCCTTCAGAACCTCCACATAGATTCCACCCAGGCCAAAGAGGACGACCGGTCCAAAGGAGGGATCCCGTTTCGCTCCCAGGATGACCTCCTTTCCGCCGGAGATCATCTTTTGAAGAAGCACGCCAAACCTATTCTCCGAATTCAGGCTCATGATCCTGTCATAAGCCTCTTCTGCCTTGTTCAGAGAATCGATATGGAGAACGACTCCTCCCACATCTGATTTGTGGGAGATCTCCAGAGAGGTGACCTTCATTACCGCCGGAAATCCTGTTTTTCCAAGGGCCTGCTCTAAATCTTCTTTTCGATGAACTACCTGGTAATCGGCGACGGGAATGCCGCATGCCTGAAGCATTTCCATCGCTTCCGGAAGAAGGGGATCTCTTTTCTCCTTGATGGCTTTTTGAAGAACCAAAGAGGCACGGCTCTTATCAAAGGGATAGGAATGAGGTTTCTCCTTCGAAGTGGTCAACCTTCGGTGATGATCCCTCGAGATGGCCAGGGCTGTTAAGGCATCTTCGGGTTCAGTGAAGATGGGGAAATCAAGAGCCCTTTTGATATAAGCCAGTTCCTCCTCGTCAGTGTTGTATTGAAGGGCAACTGGTTTCTGATAACGGAAGGAAAGATCTTTTACAGCCTGGATGAACCTGCGGGAGGGTTCTTTTTCCTCTCCCGTGGCACCGTGCATAAAAAGGATTCCCTGAACGGCAGGGAATTGGAGGCCCTGTTCGAGGATATTCGTATAGAGATCGAAGTTAAAGAGATCCCCAAGATCAAGAGGATTGGTAGGCTGGATCACCTTTGCCCGAAAAAGGCTGTGAAACTGTTCCTGGAGCTTTGGGTCTGGAGGAAGAAGACGGAATCCGTGCCTTTGCGCAGAATCGGCGGCCACGACACCGATTCCTCCTGAGCGAGAGATAATGACTAAGTTTTTACCCTTGATAGGTGGAAGGAAGAGGATCTTCACCGCATTGACAAAGGAGCGAAAGTCCTTTGTGCGTATGATGTCTGCCTGTTTCAGGCCTGCCTCCACGACTCTATCGTCATTGGCCAGGGCTGCAGTGTGAAGTTTTGCAATCTGGTGACTTCCCTCACCGGTATTGGCTTTGTGGATGATAATGGGTTTGGAGGTGGAACGGGCAATCTCCATCAGCTCCCTTCCGTGTTCGAGGCTCTCGAGATAGAGGCCAATGATCTCGGTCTGAGGATCGTCGATCAGGTACTTCAGGTAGTCGATCTCGTTGAGGTCTAATTTATTTCCCATGCTCACCATCTTGGACAGTCCCACATTGGCGCTGATCATGAGGTTTGCATACGTGAGAAGAATGCCTCCGCTCTGAGCTAAAATGGAGAGTTTGCCTTTGCTCACAGGTCCTCTCTTCAGCTTGACAAAGGGGACAACAAAGCCATTGTCGACATTGGTAATTCCGATGCCGTTCGGTCCCACGATTCGGATTCCCCATTTTCGAGCTGTCTGAAGGACGGTTTGCTCCAGTTGCCCTCCTTCTTCAGAATATTCCCTAAATCCCCCGGTTTCGATGATGGCCCAGAGGATCTTCTTTCGCCCACAGGCTTCAATAAGTTCAGGTATGGCGTGAGCAGGAGTGAGAATGACAGCCACATCAATGCCATCAGGAAGTTGGTCTGCAGAGGTCAGAATCCTCCTTCCAAAAAGAATCCCCTCCTTTCTTCCCACGAGATGGATTTCTCCGTTGAACTGGAATTCGAAAAGGTTCT
>CAZFJD010000092.1:0-10806 GCA_964518775.1 uncultured Syntrophaceae bacterium | reverse complement strand
TGTGAACTCTGGAAAATGGCTCCAGATGGAGTATCAATACATACTGAAAGGATGTAAAACATCCTCTCTATCTATCCAGACTGAAAATTTGAAGAGCTGATAATGCTCTTTCTCTTTGCCTACCTATGGGTGTGAAGCATTCCAGCGGCAGGTTTTAAGCGGCCCAGAAACAGATTTACCCATCTCTCTTCCCCTATGGTCTTTGCTGGCCTATGACCGTGTAAATTCCTGTTTAGTCAGACTTGGCAGGAATGTCCCCGTCCAACCAAACGAGATAGGCGAGGTCAAGGGGCAGATTATATGGAACTATATTCCGTTCCAGGGGAGCCTTGGCTTGTGGCCAGTGAGTTTCATTATTGATTTTCAACCAGTATTTCATAAAAAAACTTAAGAGCCTTTTCGGTGGCCTTTTCTTTTATCTCTCTGCGGGTCCCTTCTAAATTTAATTTCATCACCGATGTCCTTTTGCCTTTGGCCAATCCAATGAAAACGAGCCCAACAGGTTTTTCCTTGGTTCCACCTGTTGGCCCAGCCACACCTGTGGTGGATAATCCGAAAGTCGTCCCAAAGGCTTTTCGAACCCCTTGGGCCATCTTTTTCGCCACCTGTGGGCTCACAGCTCCGTGTCTCCTTATATAATTCAATGGAATATCTAAATGCTTTGCCTTCGATTCGTTACTGTAGGTAACCATTCCTCCCTCAAAATAGTTGGAGCTCCCTGGAACATTGGTGATGCGATCGCTGATCAACCCTCCAGTGCAAGACTCAGCAACCGAAAGGGTCCGCCCCCTCTTTTTCAAAAGCTCTCCTATCGCCTTCTCCAATCTCATAGCCAAACCTCCCGGTTGACACTAATGCCAAATGTCAAAGTTCAAAGTTCAAATGAAATCCAAAGCTCAAATAACAAAATTTGTCAAAAAGAAAAGATTTTGACATTGAGACTATTTGACATTCATTTGACATTTGGATTTTGGCATTTACGTAGACCTACTTCGCTATCAAATAGATGAGATGGAGGCTGATATTCGAATAGATCCCTGCCAAGACATCGTCCAATACTACGCCATAGCCTCCCCTCCATCTTCTCTCCATTCTCCGAATGGGAAAGGGTTTAAGAATATCGAAAAAACGAAAGAGGAAGAAGCCGGCAGTAATGGATACAGTTGCCTTGGGTACCCAAAGCATGGTGATGAGGAATCCCATCATCTCATCGATCACAATTCTGGGATCATCCACTCTTCCCCAGTATCTCTGGGCCTGCCCTGAGATCCAACTGGAGAGGAAGAAAAAGGTGAGAAGCGTCAGTTCGTAAAAGGGAGAAGAGATCGAAGAGAGAAAATAATAGATGGGGATGGTTAAGAGAGTCCCCATCGTCCCTGGAGCGATTGGAGAGTACCCGACGCCAAAGCCCGTGGCGAGTATGAGGATGAGACGATTGATCATATCTAAGGGTTCAAGGATTCAAGGGTACAAGGATTCGAGTAAAAATAACTTTTAGAGGTTCTCACTTGACCCCTCGAACCCTAGGCCCCTGGAACCCTTTATTTACAACCTGACCGTGACTCCCCTCTCCTTCAGGTACGACTTGACCTGAGAAATCGTGTATTCTCTATAATGAAAGATGGAGGCCGCAAGGACTGCGTCCGCCCTTCCGTGAACGAGCCCTTCATAAAGATGCTCAAGAGTGCCCACGCCCCCTGAAGCGATGACTGGAATACCCAGCTGCTCTGAAATGGTTCGGGTCAGTTCAATGTCGTAGCCATCCTTTGTCCCATCCCGATCCATGCTCGTCAGCAGGATTTCGCCCGCTCCCATCTCCTCCATCCTTTTTGCCCAAAGGATCGCATCGACCCCTGTGGGGACCCTGCCCCCATAGGTATAGACCTCCCAGCCCCCATCTCTCCTTTTCGCATCGATGGCAATGACAATACATTGGCTTCCGAAACGCTTTGAAGCCCTTTCCACTAATGGAGGATCTTTCACAGCAGCCGTGTTGATCGAGACCTTATCTGCCCCAGCTTTCAAAAGTTTTCGAATATCCTCCAAGGATCTGACCCCACCTCCTACGGTGAGGGGAATGAAGACCTCCTCTGCCGTTCTTCGAACAATCTCGATGAGGATATCCCTCTCCTCATAAGAGGCAGTGATATCTAAAAAGGCTATCTCATCAGCACCTTGTTGATCGTAGACCATTGCATTCTCAACAGGATCACCGGCATCCCTCAGATCCACGAACTGAGTTCCCTTGACTACTCTCCCACTCTTCACATCGAGGCAGGGAATAATTCTTTTGGCCAACATTTTTTACACTCCTGTCATGTCATCTCTAAAAGGCGTCTCCCTACCAGCTAAAAATAATGCTGGGGAGTTGGGGAAGTGGGGAGCTGGGGTGAAAAATTTCGTGTCCACTTATCTATTCTCCCTATCACCCTGTCCCCCTATCTCCCCATCTTTCTTTTCTTTGTTAAACGAATGGCCTCTTTCAAATCGAGGCTCCCTGTATAAAGGGCCCGACCAACGATGACGCCGATAACACCGTCGACTTCCAATTTCATCAGATCTTCAATCTCTTCTATTCGAGAAACCCCTCCTGAGGCAATGATCGGTATTGAGGTTGCATGGGCCAAAGCCTTTGTATCCTTCACATTGAGACCCGTCCGCATCCCATCTCTTTCGACATCTGTGAAGATAATGGCTGAAAGGCCCATCCCTTCAAATTGCCTTGCCAGATCGATCGCTTCCAATACGGTCACTTCTTTCCAACCCCGGATGGCCACCTTTGCTCCCTTGGCATCGATAGCGAGAATCACCTTTTCAGGGAAGCGACGACAGGCCTCCTCGACCAACCAACGATTCTGAAAGGCTGCTGTCCCGAGAATGACCCATCTCACTCCTAAAGAGAGATAATTTTCAATGGTCTCCAGATCCCTGATGCCACCACCCACTTCAACCGGAATGCTGATCGCCTTGGTGATCTCCTCAATCAGAGAGTGGTGAAAAGGTCTTCCGCTCACCGCTCCATTGAGGTCGACCACGTGGAGCCTTTCGGCTCCCTTTGCCTCCCAATGCCTTGCCATTTGAACCGGATTTTCTGAATAGACCGTTTCCTGATCCATCCTGCCCTGGGAGAGCCTCACGCATCTCCCCTCCTTCAGGTCCAATGCAGGAATGACGATCATCGTTTCTCCTCCAGTTCTTTGGGCCCTGGTAATCGTTTCAAGATCTCATCCATTCCCACACTGGCCAACTCCTCCGCAGTCAGCCAAGAGGCCTTCCTTCTGAAGAAAGATCCGATCTTAAAGAGGTTGTCGCTGAGGGGTCTCTGGGTCTCGTCAAATCTCCCTCTCCACACCTCCGTACCATCCCTCACCCTGAGGAAATGGACATCGAAGGCCACAGAGGCAGGCTTCTCTGCGCCAATATGAGATCCGATCCTCTCTTCAAAACGGAAGGCAATCCCAATGACTATAAAATCCATATTCAATTCCTTTCCCAGCTTGATGGACGATTGCACGAGCATCTCTTCAAATTGCTTCTTGTCCCAAAGCGAGAGGGCCTCTTCCATCTTCTCTATTGGAAGAACTTTAAATGTCCCGATGGCCTCCATCTTCTGCTGCAGGAGTCGAGTCAATGTATTTTGAGAACCAGGCAAAATTTCCCCCCGACTATAGACCCTCTTACAAATTGGACAGACAGTCTCTCTCTCAATGAAAAAAGGGAGAATGGCCAGATGAGGCTTCATCTCCGCCCTCGCTTCGTAAACCCATGGGATTGTCAAACCCAATGTGTAGATGAAAAAGAAAAGGCCCCACATCCGCCTTCTTCTCAGAACCCTCTTCATCTCTCCTCCACTTTTTATAAAAAAGTCATTAATCTAAAGGTTACGGTAAGGAGGCCCGTTTCGTTAAAGGGTTATGTTATTGGTCTTTAAATCTCTTAGCCGTAACCATTTACACTAAATACCAAACTGGCCCTGAACCTAATATGGTACAGGGCTGGCTTCGTAACCTTAACCCATAGACCTTTTTTATTTTTTGGTGCGGATCTTCTTGGCATCTTCTAAAAATTGTGCAATCCCTTTATCGGTCAGAGGATGTTTCACCATCTGCTCAATGATCGCGGGTGGAATGGTCACGATCTCCGCACCGATCAGGCCGGCCTCAATCACATGAATGGGATTTCGGACACTGGCCACAATGATACGGGTCTCAAGGTCATCATAATTTTCATAAATCCCCTTGATCTGCCGGATCAGTTCAAGGCCACTAAAACTGATGTCATCAAGCCTCCCCAAGAAGGGACAGACATAAGTGGCTCCAGCCTTTGCAGCCAGAATGGCCTGGCTCGCAGAGAAGATGAGCGTCACATTCGTCTGGATCCCCTCTGAAGAGAGGACCTTCACCGTTTTTAGGCCTTCATGATTTATTGGAATCTTGATCACGATCTCATCGCCCCAGGTGGCCATCTCCTTTGCCTCTTTGACCATCGCTTCACACGTCGTTCCAGTGACCTCCACATTGACAGGCCCTTTTATCTCTTTGGAGATCTTCCTGACCAGAACCTCTGTCTCTTCTCCTTCCTTTGCAAGAAGCGTAGGGTTGGTCGTCACTCCATCTACCAAGCCAAGGGCCTTTGCCTTCCTGATCTCATTGAGATTCGCCGTATCGATAAAAATCTTCACGGGTCCCTCCTCCATCTCAGTCTATTTAGTTTTTCTGGTCTATTTTGTTTATTTGGCTTCTTCAGTTAGTTAGAAAACCAGACAGACCAAATAAACTAAACAAACCAGATAGACACATTTAGACGATTCCCCATTCTCTCAACATATCGTGAATCGATTTGGCCTGCCGAAGGAGCGCCTCCATCTCATGAAGGGGAATCATGCTCGAAGCATCGCAGAGCGCCTTGCTCAGATCGGGGTGGGTCTCGAGAAAGAGACCGTTGCACCCTACGGCCGCTGCTGCCCTCGAGAGGTGGGGAACAAATTGGGGACTCCCTCCTCTTGGGTCTTCACTCGGAATACCGTAATTTCTCACCACATGGGTGGCGTCAAAGATGACCGGGCAGCCGATCTCCTGAAGGATAGGGATGGAGCAGAAGTCTGAGATCAATTTATTATAACCGAAGCATGTCCCTCTCTCTGTCAAAAGAACCTGACGATTTCCAGTGCTGTAGATCTTTTTGACTGCGCCAGCCATATTTTCGGGGGCAATAAATTGGCCTTTCTTAACATTGACCACTCTTCCCGCCTCTCCTACCTTGAGAAGAAGACTCGTCTGTTGACAGAGAAAGGCAGGGATTTGAATAATATCCAGAATCTCCTTTGCCCGATCCACATCCTCCATTCGATGAACGTCTGAGAGAACGGGGATACCCACCTGCTCCTTCACTTTGGCGAGGATCCTGAGGCCTTCTTCAATCCCTGGACCTCTGTAAGATGTCTCAGAGCCACGATTATCCTTCTCATACGATGCCTTGAAGATCAAAGGAATCTTCAGAGCCCCGCAGATCTCCTTCAGCTTCTTTGCGATCTCCAATGCCAACGCCTCGCCCTCTAAAACGCAGGGGCCTGCGATCAACGCTAAAGGGTTTCCCTTTCCGATGCGAATCTCTCCAACCCGCACTTCATTCATGGATCGCTCCTTCTCCTTCATTCATATCAAGCTCAAAGGTCAAGGCTCAAAGCAAAATCCTTTCAGCTTTTAGCTTTGAGCTTTCAGCTATTAAACGCATCTTACAAAGTTCTCCAAAATCCTCAATCCCTTATGCTGGCTCTTCTCCGGATGGAATTGTGTGGCAAAGATGTTCTCCTTAAAGATGCTCGAAACGAAAGATATCCCGTAGCTGGTTCGGGTCGAGATCCATTCCGTCTCCTCTGGAATCACATAGTACGAATGGACGAAGTAGAAGAAGTCGCCACTCCCTATTCCTTGGAGCATGGGAACGTCTCTCTCTATCTCGACCGTATTCCAGCCCATATGGGGAACCTTGTGCTCTGCATCGGGTCTGAATTTCACCACCTTCCCTTCAATCAGGTCCAATCCCTTATGGGAACCAAATTCTTCGCTTTCCGAGAAGAGGATTTGTAATCCAAGGCAGATCCCTAAGTAGGGCTTACCTTTCTCAATCGATCGGAGCAGAGGTTCAAGCAGCCCGTATCTTTCCAAATTGAGCATGCAGTCTTTAAAGGCACCCACCCCCGGGAGGACAATGGCCGAAGCCCTCTGAATCTCCCTCTTGTTCCTCGTCACCTTGGCTTCGAAGCCAATCCTCTCAAAACCCCTCTCGACATTTCTCAGGTTTCCCATCCCATAATCAACGATCACTATCTTTGGATTCATTACTCTCTCAGTGGATTTGGTTTCTTTTGTTTCTCTTGTCTATTTGGTTCACCAAAGAAACTAAAGAAACCATAAAAACCATTCTACGACCCGTATTAAAGGATCCCTTTGGTTGACGGAATCCCTGAGGATCGCTCATCAATAGAGACGGCTTGCCTTAGCGCCCTTCCAAACCCTTTGAAAACAGCCTCTACGATATGATGGCTGTTCTTTCCATAAAGGAGATTGATATGAAGCGTGATCCCGCCGTGGTTGCAAAGGGCCCTGAAAAACTCCTCCACCAGTTCGAGATCGAAGGTCCCGATCCTCGATCTCCTCAGCTTCATATGAAAGACGAGACAGGCTCTCATCGAGAAGTCCATGGCCACAGAGACCAATGTCTCATCCATGGGGACCATGGCCATTCCGTACCTCTGGATTCCTTTCCCTTCTCCTATTGCCTTTCTGATCGCATCTCCCAAGCAGATGCCCACATCCTCTACGGTGTGGTGTGCATCCACACCGATATCGCCTTTTGCCTTAAGGGTCAGGTCCACATGGCTGTGGTATGTCAAAAGACTGAGCATGTGATCGAAGAAGGGTATGCCGGTATCGATCGCATGTCTTCCAGAGTCATCCAGATCGAGTTTTAATAAAACCTCTGTCTCTTTCGTCTTCCGCTTCACCTCTGCGTTTCGATGTCTCTTCATCTCCACTCCTCACTTGGAAAAAAAGTCAATCGTCGAAAGGTAAGGGTTAAGATGCCGTTCGGCTGAGCTCACGACGAAGCCCGTTCCGTTGTAGGGTTATGTTGTTGGTCTTTAAATCTTTAAACCTTAACCCTTTGACGATATACCAAACTGGCCCTGAACCTAATATGGTACAGGGCTGGCTTCGTAACCTTAACCCAAAAACCATCAAGACCTCTTCATCCTGATCTGAATGGATCGATAATGTCCCTCCAAGCCTTCCCACTCCGCAAACCTCTCCACATCCTTCTCAAACCGTTTCAAGGCGCTCTGAGTGAAACTCATCAGGTTTGTCCTCTTGATAAAATCGTCTACGCCCAACGGAGACGAAAATCGAGCTGCACCCGATGTGGGAAGGATGTGGTTTGGCCCGGCGATATAATCTCCTATGGCCTCAGGTGTATAGGCGCCAAGAAAGATAGCACCTGCGTGCCTTACGGCCTTCAGCAGGGATTGGGCATTCGAAAGAGAAAGTTCCAGATGTTCTGGCGCAATCCGATTGGCCAACTCGATCGCTCGATCGAGGTCTCTTAGAATGAGAATGGCCCCCCTCCGATTAAGACTTGCATCGGCAATCTTCTCTCGCTTTAGACGGGAGAGCTGTTTCTTCATCTCCCTCCTCACTTCTTTCCCAAATGCCTCAGAGGTGGTGATCAAAATGGCCAGTGCCATTTCATCATGTTCAGCCTGGGAGACGAGATCAGAAGCCACAAAGGAGGCTGGGGTCTTCTCATCGGCGATGATCACAATCTCACTCGGTCCAGCCACCATGTCCACATCCACGGCTCCATAGACCAATCGTTTGGCCATGGCCACATATCGATTACCTGGCCCGACAATCTTATCCACGCTGGGAATGGATGCGGTCCCGTAGGCCAGGGCAGCAATGGCTTGGGGCCCTCCCACTCGGTAGATTTGATCGACTCCGGCCAAATCTGCTGCCACAAGGATCGCAGGACTGATCCCCTCCTGTTGAGGAGGAGTCGTCATGATAATTTCTCTTACACCCGCTACCTTTGCCGGGATAGCAGCCATCAGCACCGTTGATGGGTAAGAGGCCTTTCCACCAGGGACATAGATCCCCACCCTCTCGAGAGGCCTGATCATCTGGCCAAGCCGGATACCCTTCTCCAATCCTGCGGCCCCTGCGATGTATCGCGGCAATAATCTCTTGCTTACAGAGCGGTGAAACCTCTGGATGCGGCGGCCCGCCTTTTTCAACGTTCTTAAAAATTCCGGAGGAACCTTTTCGTAAGCGCGATCGATCTCACTTCTCCTCACCTCGAGTCGCTGAACAGGAATCCGCACGCCGTCGAAGCGCTCAGTATATTGGACGACTGCTTCGTCTCCTTTCTGTCTCACGTCTCTCAGGATAGACCGAACCTCTCTTTCGATCCGAAAGCCATCCTGAGCGATCCTTCTCTCTATCTTGGAGAGGTATTGATCAAATCCCCTCTCTCCTGTCCTAAGAATCTTCAATTTCTCTCCCTCACTGGGATTTCAATCCGTATTCCCCAAAACGTTTCATGGCGGCTTCGTCACCGTCGAACGATGAAAACAGGCCGAGTTTTTAGGTTAAGGCAACGGTTACGAAGCCGGTTTGGTCTATGGTCAGAGGGCAATGTTAAGTTATTAAAACCAACAACCTAACCGAATGACGATACGGGCGTCCTTACCCTTACCATAAGACGAAACTTATTTTTAAAATATTTTTTTAGTCCCCTTCTTTCACCCTCTTGATATCCGCTCCAAGTTTAGCCAATTTCTTATCGAGCCCTTCATATCCCCGATCTAAGTGATAGACTCGGGATACTTCTGTCAAACCATCTGCAGCCAACCCAGCCAGAATCAGAGAGGCACTGGCCCTCAGGTCGGTGGCCATCACCTGGGCTCCGCTCAGATTCTCCACGCCCTGGATGACCGCAGTATTCCCTTGGATCTGAATATTAGCCCCCATTCTTCTCAATTCACTCACGTGAATGAATCTATTTTCAAAGATGGTCTCCGTGATCACACTTAACCCTTTAGCCAGTGACATGAGGACCATGAACTGGGCTTGCATATCGGTTGGGAATCCAGGATAGGGTTGGGTCTTCACATCGACACTCCGAATCCTCCGGGTTCCAACCACCCTCACCCCATCGTCTTCTGCATCGATCTCCATCCCTGACTCTCTTAACTTGCACACCAGCGTCTCCATATTTTCAATTGGGCAGTGGAGGAGTTTGATGTTCCCTCGCGTCAGTCCGGCAGCCACCATCAGCGTCCCTGCTTCAATTCGATCCGAGATGATGATGTGCTCCGCCGGCTGAAGCGATTCGACACCTTCGATCTTAATCGAGCGGGTCCCTGCACCGTCAATCTTTGCACCCATTTTTACCAGGACATTCGCCAAGTCCACGACCTCTGGTTCCATCGCCGCATTCTGCAACGTGGTCGTGCCCTTGGCCAATGTCGCAGCCATCATAAGGTTCTCTGTTCCGGTCACGGTCGGAATGTCAAAGCTGATATCCGCTCCTTTCAACCGATCGGTCTTGGCATCGATGTAGCCGCGGTGGAGATCGATCTTCGCGCCCATCGCCTCAAGCCCCATCAGATGAAGATTGATCGGCCGGGCGCCTATTGCGCACCCCCCTGGTAAGGAGACGGTCGCCTTCTTCATTCGAGCGACTAAGGGTCCAAGAACGAGGATGGATGCCCTCATCGTCTTTACCAAATCGTAGGGGGCCTCATGGTTTGAAAGGTCTGTGGCATCGATTCGATAAACCCTTCCTTCGTGCGACACTTTGACCCCCAGGTTTTTGAGAACCTTGACAATGGTCTGAACATCCCTCAGGTTGGGAACATTGCGGAAGAGATTGCTTCCTTCACACAAGAGACTTGCAGTAAAGATGGGCAGGGTAGCATTCTTTGAACCACTCACCCCTACTTCTCCAATCAACCTCTCCCCTCCTCGGATAATGATCTTATCCATCAACGACTCCGTTATCAGAGAGTAGAGGGTGGAAAGTAGAATGCCTTAGAATCCACTTTTCCCTTCGATCTGCAACTCTCCACATTCTATTCTCCACCTTCCCTCTTCTGTGCCTTCACGACCCTCTCGATACCTGACAGATCTCGAATCCACTGAGGAGCCAAGAGGTCTTCCTGCTTATCGAACATGATCGAGACCTCTTCTCTTTGCCCCTGCCCAACCTCCAACAGAAGCCGTCCTCCGCTTCTCAGATAAGAAGGGGCTTGGGAGATGATGCTTCGATAAAAGGCCAATCCATCCTGGCCCCCGTTTAGGGCAATGACCGGCTCATAATCCTTCACTTCTCTGGCCAATGCATCGATGTCTAAGCTCGCAATGTAGGGAGGGTTAGAAAGGATTAAGTCAAAAGGTTCTACCCCTTTTAAGAGGCGAAATGGCGCAAAGAGATCGCCATTGACAAACTCTATCTGCTGAAGCACTCCCAAAGATCTGGCATTCTCCTTCGCCAACACGAGGCCTTCTTTGGAGATATCCGTCGCTACAAGAAAGATATCCCTCACTTCTTTCGCTAAGGAGATGGCAATAGCGCCGCTTCCCGTTCCGATGTCTAAGACCGAGGGAGTCCTCTTGTGAGGAGTCTCTGAAAGGATCGAAAGGGCTTGTTCAACCAAGAGCTCTGTCTCCGGCCTTGGAATAAGGACACGGCCATCCACTTTAAAATCGATCGACCAAAATTCCTGATGGCCTAAGAGATACTGAAGGG
>CAZFJD010000091.1:1542-10832 GCA_964518775.1 uncultured Syntrophaceae bacterium | reverse complement strand
AGCAGAGATCCTCGATGCCACCCGTCTCTGGGGTCTTGATACCTACCGAACCCAGCAGATGATCTGGAAGCTCCACGGCAATAAGACAAGAGTCATGGTCATCGGAAAGGCTGGAGAGAATCGAAGCCGTATCGCCTGCATTTTAACCGACTCCGGAGACGCCTCGGGCCAAGGAGGATTCGGCGGCGTCATGGGCTCAAAAAACTTAAAGGCCATTGCGGTCCGAGGCACTGGCAGTGTGAACGTGGCAAGACCAAAAGAATTGATGCAGATGACCCATCATATCCAAAGACTCTTCTCCCGAAAATCTTTAAAGAGCAATCCCTATCAGCCAGAAGAGAAGGGATTCAAATACAATATCTGGGGCGGAGGCTATGGCAGGGGAAGCCTCTCCCTTCTCCCAGGCGAACTCCTCGACCTTTGTCATGACCCTTCCTCGGGTTATTCTCAGACTTCGGATGGTTGTTTCGCCTGCCCTGTCTCCTGCCGCTCCCATGTAAAAGGTCCGGATATCACCAATGGCGTAGCCTTCTGTGCCCAATCCTACATGTACCTCGAATCGATGGTTCACCAACCCGAAAAAGGCTACAGCAAAATCACATGGCAAGCTGCGAAGCTTGCTGACCTCTATGGGATCAATGCCTACGAATTGATGGCCATCATCCCTTGGCTCTCCGATTGCTACCGTGAGAAGCTGATCACTGAAGAAGATACGGGTCTACCTCTCAAGGAGATCGGTTCCTGGAATTTCATCTCCAAGCTTTTATATATGATGGCCGAACGCCAGGGTATTGGAGATCTCCTCGCCGAAGGAGGACAACGAGCCGCCGCAAAGCTCGGTGGTAAAGCGGAAAAGCTCTCGTGGATGTATTACCCTCGTGCTGGAAAGTTTGGTGGTTTTCGCGAACACTGGTTCTATTTGGGAGGCTTTCCTACGGGATATGCAGTTCCTCCCTTGGCATTGATGTGGGTTCTCGACAATCGAGACGCCATGGTCTCACACAGTTTCATCTCCATGCTTTGGGGAGCAGCCTTTACCATTGGACAGAACGCCCTCACCGCTGTCCCTGAAAAAATCTTTCCCATTCTAAAGCCCGCGATGAAGGCTGCCTATGGTTCAGAAGAAGCGGCTCAGTTTTTTCAGCCGGACGGAAAGAGCCTAAACTGGAAATGGGCCCCAACGGTTGTGAAACGTTATCATGAACACTCCCTTCTAAAGGATAGCTACATCGTGTGTGACATTCTTTTTCCATATCTTTTCAATGCCAATTCACCAGATCATGTGGGAGACACCACCCTCGAATCTCGACTCTATTCCGCAGTAACAGGAGTGGAGATGAGCGAAGAGGAATCCTATCGCAGAGGAGAGATGCTTTGCACCTTGGAGAGAGCGATCGCTGTGCGAGATGGCCGGACTCGACGAGACGACATCCTCCACGAGCTCTATTTTGAAAAGGAGGATGCTGGCGGCCGGAAGTACGGTCCGGAAGACCTGGAGCGTGGAAAGAGTCAGTATTATCGACTCATGGGATGGGATCCCAAAACAGGCATTCCCGCAGTTTCCACCCTCGAACGGTTGGGCTTGAAAGAAGTAGCAGAAGATTTAGGAAAAAGAGGATTCTTTGGGAGGAAACCGTGACGGGTGAACAATTTTCTTTGCCGGCCTTTACGATGGCCGAGTATAACCTTTATCGTCTCAACGACGAAATCTTCTGGACCTTTATCGTCGCTGGTCTGTTTTTTTGCATCATCCATGCAAGCCGAAGGGCCTTCCGTCAGCCCTTTCCAACAGATCTCCTTCATGAACCACCTGCTGGCACCGATTCAAAGGAAGAACTAACCGAACGGTACACTCTTTTCCAGCGGATCTACCACTGGGTAAACACAGTGGCTGTCTTTATGCTGATCGTCTCCGGATGGATGATCTATCAACCTCGGAAGCTAACTTCGGTCGAAGTCCCGCCTTCGAGCTGGTTTCTTTGGCACCGCTGGGGAGTAGCCCTCCTTCTGGTGGGCCTTGGATTTCATGTCATCTATGAGAGCTTCATCGTCCGTCGGCCCAATCCAATGGCTATCAATCTTGACGAGGTGAAGAGGATTTTGTCCATCATCAAAAACTTTTTCGGCCTCTCGAGATCCTATCCTTTGGCTGGCAAGTACCATCCAGGCCAGATAATCTTTCATTGGGCCGTGGCAGCGAATCTCTTTCTCCTCACCCTCACCGGGTTTGTGATCTGGAAGCCTTTCCGGGATCTTCTTCCCCTCTCCTTGTTCGGCTTAGGCTGGGATTTCATCTTCTACAACCGCTTGCTCCATGGCTTCTTCTCGGCCACGCTAATAGCCAGCCTCATCGGCCACATCTACTTTGCCTTGTTTATTAAAAAGAATTGGGGGGAAACAAAATCGATGATCACTGGCCGAGTTCTGCTTCATGAATATCTGAGAAGCCATTCGCTTAACGATTAAGAAACACTATTTGACCACTGTGTCGTCCCATGTTATTTTCTTGAAGGGTTCGAGGATTCAACCCCTCGCCCTTCCCCTCTCCCCTTGGGGGAGAGGGCGGGGGTGAGGGGAAAAGGAGTTAATATGAAAAGACTCGGCGGCGTGTTACCACCCATTACGACACCATTTCAAGATGGAAAGTTGGCCCTGGATAAGCTGAAAGGGAATTTTCAAAAATGGAATAAAACTGGCCTTTCCGGCTATGTCGTTATCGGTTCTAATGGAGAGGCTGTCTATTTAAATGAAAAAGAGAAATTGAAAGTCATCGAAGTTTCCAGAGAAGCCATCCCTAAATCGAAGATCATGATCGTTGGAACAGGAATGGAATCGACCCAGGAGACCATTCGCTTCACCAACCAGTCCGCCAGGCTCGGCGCCGATTACGCACTCGTTGTCACGCCTTCCTATTTTAGAGGATCGATGAAACCCCAGATTCTTTACGATCACTTTATCTCTGTGGCAGAATCCTCCTCTGTTGGAATCTTAATTTATAATGTTCCCCAATTCACTGGTATTAACATGGAGCCGGAGCTAATAGCCAAGCTCTCCGAACATCCCAATATCGTGGGGATCAAAGATAGCTCCGGGAATATTGGCCAATTGAGTGAAATCGTTTCTCTGTCTCAAAAGAGATTTGCAGTCTTTGTGGGTTCAGCACCTGTATTCTTCCCTGCCCTTTGCGTTGGCGCTGTGGGTGGAATCTTAGCCGTGGCACAAGTTGTTCCCCAGGAATGTGTAGAGATTCAGAATCTTTTTAACGATGGGAAATTAGATGAGGCAAGAACATTACAAAGTCGATTGACTCCCTTAGCTAACGCAGTCACCGTAAAATACAGTATCGGTGGTTTAAAAATGGCAATGGACCTGGCTGGCTATTTTGGCGGAAACCCAAGAGCACCCTTAAAGAGACCTGGGAAAGAAGTGGAAGAAGAATTGAAACGCCTGTTGCTCCAACTTAAAAAATCATGAAAAATTATTGGCTTACCCGTCCACTCTTCATCGTATAACTGATGCACCGTTCTCCTCGATTGGGATAGGGTCCAATATCCAATAAAAATCTTGACAAAATAGTTCCTTTGTTATCAAATCAACAAGGTAAGAGCATCTTTTTCTATTCTGTGTCATTCATGGAGATGGTGAAAGGAGGTGAAGATTAAGCTCTTAGTTTCTTAAATCCGAGTTTATCTAAGTAAAGGAAGGAGGGAAAATATGGCTGACACAATAAAAGCGGGAAGCCTTCAACCCTGGGGTGTAAAGGATCTACCGGAAGCCCCAAAAAGAGGGTTGAAAAGCCTTATGCAGACGATTGGCCCGGGTGCCATCATGCTCTCCCTCTCGATCGGGAGTGGTGAGTGGCTTATGGGCCCGGCAGCAGCTGTCCAGTACGGTCCAATATTGATGTGGATCACGACCATTGCCTGCGTTACCCAAACTTTCTTCAACCTCGAGTGCGTCCGATACTCCATTTTCTGCGGCGAACCCATGATGACCGGCTACAACCGCCTCAAGCCTGGACGCTGGCTATGGGGTCCCTTCTGGATTGTCACCTGCGTCGTCTGTATCGGACCAGGATGGGCCATTACATCAGCTACGGCTTGGACAGCCATTCTCATTAACAAAATGCCTGACGCTGCAGACAAGACAACGGTTATGGTCTGGGGAATTGTCTTAACTGCGATCGTTCTCTTCATGCTGTTGTGGGGAAGAAAAGTGGAGAACACCTTGGAGAAGATCTCCTGGGCGATCGTTGCATTTATTGTGGGTTCCCTTATAATTTTGCTCATCGGTTTTGTCCCCGGGGAATCCATTTGGAGAGTCACCAAGGGGTTCTTTTCCTTCGGAATGATACCTGAAGGGGCGGATCCAGTTCTCTTAGGAGGATTCGCTGCTTATTCTGCAGCTGGAGGGATATTTAACATTTCCTCCTCCAACTGGTTCCGCGATAAAGGTTATGGCATGGGAAAAGAAGTGGGTTATATTTCCGGTGCCATAGGCGGCGAGAAGATAATCGTTGCTCCTGCAGGGATCACTTTTCGAACCACTGCAGAGAATCTGAAACGCTGGAAGGATTGGCTCCACTTCGCTCGCATTGACCAGTGGATCATCTTTGGCGTGGGTTGCTGGATTGGGATGTGGTTGACGGTTAACCTTGCCGTAGGTCTGATCCCAGCCGGAACTAAAATTGGTGGCTGGGCTGTGGCTGCCTACCAGGGCAATGCCATCCGCAATTTCTTGGGAACACCGGGTTGGGTTTGGGTTCAACTCATCGGCTTCTGGGTTCTCTTCGGTACCCAACTTGGTGTGACCGACTCTGCGACCCGGCAGATGGCGGATATGTTATACACCCTATGGCCAGGTCTAAGAAAATCGATCAAAGAGGATATCCGGGTGATCTATTATATCGTCTTTGCCATGGTTGTCCTCTGGGTTATTATCATGGTCTCTGTTGTGAAGCTTCCTCTCACCTATATCCTGATTCAAGCCAATATTGCTGGGTTCGTCTTTGTTTATGGCGGGATTCAGACTTTGGTTGTAAATAACAAATTCCTGCCAAAGGCGATCAGGCCTAACTGGTTCGAAAACCTGATGGTCATATGCTTGGTCGTGTTTTATGCGATCTTCAGCCTTTTCGCAGTCAATAAGGCATTCAAAACCACGGGTGTGGTTATTCTCTTGCTCGTCTACATCATTGTCCTAATTCTTGGTCTTGTTGATCTTACCAAGAGGAAGGAAGAGGGTTATCAGGAGTAGAAAGGGATATGGCAGGTGCGAGGGGTTTTCTCACCCGGTTCACCATATTTCTTTGGTGCGGGATTGGGTTTGTCCTTGTCTCCCTCCGCCATATCCTGGTAAATGGCTACAACCATAGGGCCGGGTTCATGCTAATGCTGGGCCTGGCCCTGTTGGCCGCCGCCTTCACAGATAGACAAAAAAGAAAACTTCGGGCTTGGCGAGAAGAACAGGAAGGAAAAGCAAGAGAAGAAAAAAGAGGCCCCTCACCCCCTCCCTCTCCCCATGGGGGGAGAGGAAAAGGGTGAGGGGGATTTTTTTATCCCATCGCCTCCAAAACCACCTCTGTAATATCCTTAACCTTCAGTTTAATCTTGTGCTTTCTTGCATAACCTGAGATCGTCCGGATGCACTGTTGACAGGATGTCACCACCTCGTCAGCGCCCGTCCTCTGAATCTCCTCGATCTTCCTTTGAGCGATGGCAGCAGAGAGGTCTGGATCGATCATCTCAAGATCCCCTCCTCCACCGCAGCAAACAGATAATTGGCGATTACTCTCCATCTCCACCATTGTCAGGCCGGGAATCTTTTTCAAGACATTCCTTGGTGAATCATAAACACCACTGTTTCTTCCTAAATCGCAGGGGTCGTGGTAGGTCACGGTTTTCTCAGGCCCGCTGTTGAAGCTGATCTTTCCCTCATTGATCAATCTTTCCATGAACTGCGTTGAATGAAGGAACTCTGCATTGGTATGATACTCCTCTTTCCAGGTATGATAACAGGAGGGACAGGCAAAGATTACCGTTCTCGCGTCTACCTGCTTCACTTTCTCCTCATTGTGCTCAATCAATTTTCTCATCTTTTCATTCATCCCTGCTTGGATCAGAGGAAATCCACAGCACCATTCTTCTCCTCCCAGGATCGTGAAGTCCACTTTGGCCTTATCAAGAATCTGGACAAATGTCTGAGGGATCTTATGGGCCATTGGATAGAAGGCAGCCACGCATCCCACAAAGTAGATCACCTCGGCCCTCTCTTTCAGATACTTGTGGCTTGGGATTTCCCTTAACCCCTCCATCCACATGATGCGGTTCTCGTTCGGCTCGGTTGAGATATTAAAATTCCTCTCCAACGCCTCTACCACTCGATCGACCACTTTTGGGTATTGCCTTCTATCCACCAAACACTGTCTTCCTGCCAGAACCCCTTGGTTGGTCTCAACAGCGGGAAAGCAGGTCTGGGTACAAAGTCTACAGCCCGTGCATCGGAAAATGGTCTCTTCTATTTCAGGAGTCCAATCGATTTTATTCTCGATGATGGCTCTGATGAGGGCATTCTTCCCCCTCGGTGTCGCCCATTCTCGACCTTTGATCGCATAAACCGGACAATGGGCGAGACAGAAGCCACATCGATTGCATTTAGCGATCTCATCGTATAGCTGGGCCTTGAGTTCCTCTTTATCCATAATATATAACTCCTGTGGAATCTCTCTTAATCCCTCCCCGCCTCCCTTTACAAAAGGGAGGAGATCAAACTCCTCCCCCTTTACCAAAGGGGGATGGAGGGGGATTTTTAGATTCCTCCTACAAATCTTCCAGGATTCAGAATGCTTCTTGGGTCGATCTCTTTTTTCAAGTGACACATGACTTGATAATCGCTCCGTAACTCTCCCCACACGTCGACTTTTTTCTTGATCGAAAGAGGAGACGACTCCACCACAAGGTTGCCTTCATTCTTCACCGCTTCAGCGGTTAGCTTCCCAACGAGTTCGACTAAAGATTCTGTCTTCGATCGTACATTCTTTCCCACCATCACATAAGAATAAAGGACTCCATTTCCTGAATGGCAGATGAGAGCACCATCGAACCCTAATGCCTGGGTGATTTTTTCGTAACTCCGGATCATCTCTCCATATTTGGAGACCAAAAAATTTGACTTTAAGGAGATGAGATTCGTATCATTCTCCATGATTAGCCCTTGGGCAAAATCGCGAACTGAAATCCAGAAGCCGTGATGCCTCTCTGAATGCAGAGTGGCCGTCTCTAAGGCACCATGCCTCTTTCCTATCTCACTAATTTCTGAAATTTGCCGTTCGATGGTTTCCGAAACCCCTTCCGACCCGATAGCAACGAGATAATTACCGGTAGGAGGCATGGATATTCTGTACTTCATCTTTTCAATAGCTACTGCATTGAGAATATCCATGGATGCCGGAAGGAGTTGTGAATGCAAGATATCATGAGTAAAACCTACACACTCATCCAGAGCAGCAAAGGGGATGAATAAAGTGGCTCCTTTTTCAGGAAGAGGAAGCAATTTAAACGTGATCTCGGAGATGATGCCCAAAGTTCCATAGGAGCCGATCAAAAGTTTACACATGTCATAACCAGAAACATTCTTGACCGTCTTCCCGCCGGAAACCACCACATCTCCATTGGGGAAAACAGCCTTCATCCCTGTGATCAAGTCCCTTGCCGTACCATAGAGCAACCTTTTGGGTCCGCTTGAATTCGCAGCCACAATACCTCCCAATGTGGCTTTATCTGTAAAGGGTGGATCGAGAGGGAGGAAATACCCCTTTCCCTCTTTGGCCAGCCTCTTTTGAACGTCACCCAATGTCATTCCACTTTCTGCAGAGAGGGTTAAGTTATCGCAGTCGCTGTCGACGATCCGGTTGAGTCGGCTGGTTGAAAGAATGATGTCAACCTTCTTCGGAATTCCACCCATTGCCATCTTCGTTCCATTTCCTCTGGGGATGACTGCTAACCGTTCTTCACAGGCACAGGCAACGACCTTCGAGATCTCATCGATCGTACCCGGAAAGACGACCGCCTTCGGGCGTTTGCCATCTAAAGAATAGGATTTGAGCTGATCTGGGTTTTTGATGATATGGGCTTCACCCACGATTTCTTTTAACCTTGAAACCAGTTTATTGGCATCAGGCATAAAAGGATCTCCTTTTCTTTAATCCCTCCCTACCTCCCTTTAGCAAAGGGAGGATAAAAATAATATCCCCCTTTTATAAAGGGGGATTGAGGGGGATTACTATGCCTTTTCTTCCGGCAACACCTTCCCAGGGTTATAAACATCCTCTGGATCAAAGGCTATCTTCACCTTCTTCATGGCAGTAATATCCCGAGGGGTGAAGACGAAGAGCATCTCCTTCTTCTTCTCCGTACCAATCCCATGTTCACCGCTGATCGTTCCTCCCGCATCCGCGCACAACTTCATGATTTCGGAACCAGCCAGATGAACCTTTCTCAACTCTTCTTCATTTCGTTCATCGAATAGAATCAGGGGATGAAGGTTGCCGTCCCCTGCATGGAAGACGTTTGCAATGGCAAGACCATACTTCTTACCCACCTCCATCACCTTGGTCAAAACCTCAGTGAGTTTTGTCCTGGGAACCGTTCCGTCGCAGACGAGATAATTGGGCCGAAGTCTGGAAATGGCTCCAAAAGCCCCTTTTCGACCTGCCCAAAGCTGAGTCCTTTCGGCTTCGGTCTTTGCAGCCTTGACTTCCCGGACATTGTTCTTTCTGCAGATCTCCATGATCCTTTCGGCCAACCTTTCCATTCCATCTTTTAGTCCGTCCAGTTCAACGAGAAGAACAGCTTCGGCATCCAATGGAAACCCAGCATGGATGGATTCTTCGACAGCCTTGATCGTAAGTTTGTCCAACATTTCCAGGGTGGCAGGGACAATGCCATCAGCGATGATGGCCGAAACAGTTCTACCCGCATCCTCTAAACTATTGTAAATGGCTAACATGGTCTTGACCGCTTCTGGTTTCGGCATGATCCGGAGGATCAATTTGGTGGCAATTCCCAATGTCCCTTCAGAACCCACAAGAATTCCAGTCAAATCGTAGCCCGGGTTATCTAAGGATTTCCCACCCACTTGAATGACGTCCCCATTATAGAGAACGATTTCCGCTCCCAAGATGTGGTTGGTCGTCACTCCATACTTGAGACAGTGGGGCCCTCCTGAATTCTCTCCAAAATTGCCGCCGAAAGTAGAGACCTTCTCGCTGGCAGGGTCTGGCTGGTAAACAT
>CAZFJD010000091.1:0-1532 GCA_964518775.1 uncultured Syntrophaceae bacterium | reverse complement strand
GCCATAGCGAGCCAACTGATTCTTAAGGGCAAGCGTAAAGACCCCTGGCTCAACCACAGCTCTCTGGTTTTCGATATCGATCTCGAGGATTCGATTCATCCTCGAAAAGTGAAGGACGACTCCTCCCTTTGTGGGAATGGTGCCACCGCTGAGATTCGTTCCCGATCCTCTTGCAACGATAGGGATCCCATTTTCATGGGCGAATCTCACGATTTTTGAGACCTCCTCTGTTGAACCTGGGAGAACAATGCAATCGGGTTTCGCCCTAAAAAGCGAAGCATCATAACCATAAAGCATCAAATCTGTCTCAGAAGACAGGACATTCTCCGCGCCTGCGATCTTTGCCAGCCCTTCGACCATCTTCTTTCGTTCCATGAGATCTCCTCACACTTAACCCATTTATTAAGCCTGTCATTGCGAGCGAAGTGAAGCAATCTCAAGGGATTGCTTCGTCGTCCCGAATTTTCGTGACTCCTCGCAATGACGTTCATCATTGTTATTTTCCAAATCGATCCCCCACCCTGACATCGACCAATTTGGCAAACTCCATCGCCCCAATCTTCTCTCCTTTATCCACTCTTACTTTCCCGATCTTTATAATCCTTCCCTCAACCGCTATCCGAATTCCTCCTTCTTCAATCGAGACGATTTCTCCAGGGGCTCTTTCCGTTGACTTGGGATCCATTCTGGCATCATATAATCTTACCTTCTTACCTTTCAGAGTCGTAAAAGCCCCAGGCTGAGGATCGCATCCCCTAATAAAATTATAAACCTCTTTGCTCGGCTTATCAAAATCGATGCGGGCAACCTTATCATCACACAGAGGCTCATAGGTTGCCTTTGATTCGTCTTGAGGGATCCGAGGTGCCCTTCCTTTTTTTATCAATTCAACAGCTTCCACTATGGCATGCACTCCCATAGGAAAAAGGGTGTTAAAATAGAGAGAGCCTGTCGTATCGTCAGGACCGATATTGACCTCTTTCTGAAGGAGGATGGGGCCGGTATCAATGCCTTTATCAGCCCACAGGATGGTCAAACCGGTACGCATATCTCCCTGGATGATGGCCCAATTAATCGCACTGCCTCCACGATGCCTGGGTAAGAGAGAAGGATGGTAGCAGATCGTTCCAATAGAGGGAACCTCAAGCAGTTTTTCTGGAAGAATGTCAGTCACAAATGCAAGGATGACAAGATCTGGCTTTAATTTTGTGTATGCATCATAGACCTCCGGATTTTTCATACGAGTTGGGCCCAAGAAGAAAATGGACGACCTCTCGGCAAGATGCTTCATCGGCTCACCCCTTTTATCAGGCGGAGAGAAGACCCCGACAACCTCTTCTCCCTTTCGAATCAGAGCCTCCAATACCTTCTCGCCGAAAGGACCTTGGCCAACCACCATGATTCTCATTCCTAACCTCTCAACAAAAAATCCCCCCGCACCCCTCCTTTTGTAAAGGGGGCAGGGGGGATTAACGATCTTCACATCGTTTTATGCCTTTTTCCTTTTCGCATCGAAGGCGGATATCTCTTCC
>CAZFJD010000090.1:0-10878 GCA_964518775.1 uncultured Syntrophaceae bacterium | reverse complement strand
AGAACTGGGCTTGGTGGAGATGACTCGAAAGCGAACACGGGAGAACATCTCCAGGATCCTCGGAGAGCCCTGCCCTTATTGTGAGGGAGCTGGTCTCATCAAATCGAAGACCACGGTCTGTTACGATATCCTTCGTGAGATTGAGAGGACATCCTCTGAGCTGGGAGGCCACAATATGATGGTGGAGGTCAACCCAGAGGTGGCCGATCTTCTTTACGAGGAGGAGAGGGCTGGCATCGAAGAATTGGAGCGAAAACTGAGGAAGAAGATCATCGTCAAGGGAAGACCGGGGCTCCACCAGGAACAGTTCACGATTGTCGAGATATGACCTCGATTGGAAATATTAAGAGCGCTCGAAAAAAATCATTAGAGTTCTCTGATTGCACAGGAGCTGCTCAGAGCCGGAGGGTGAAGTCAATATCCGGGTTGAGAAAAGGCCCTAGAATAAAA
Source organism: uncultured Syntrophaceae bacterium (assembly GCA_964518775.1). Classification (GTDB taxonomy): domain Bacteria; phylum Desulfobacterota; class BSN033; order BSN033; family UBA1163; genus JACAEX01. Next base: position 10,428 of record CAZFJD010000090.1, on the reverse strand, counting down.
GAGCCAGCGTTTAAAAAAACAAGGAATGAAAGAAGCCGCCTAATCAGAGGAATTAATGGAATAATTGGAGAATGTCAAAAAGCAAGGTCCTAGAATTCCAAGAAAAGATTTCATTGATGAAAAATACTATTTCTAATACAATTTATCATTGGGAAAAGCCAAAGGAAATGGAGAGAAATTATGAAAGTAGTGAGATACAGTGATCCTAATGACGAGTACTTGAGCAAACATCTTAGTGGATTCGTTAAGAGGTATGGAGGAAAGTGGGTTGTCATTGCCGGAGGGGAAGCAGTCGGTTTCTCTGACAGAGAAGGTTTGTCAAGACTTATAAAAAAGGCACGAAGACGTTTCCCGAAAGAGACCCCCCTCATTTCTCCTATACCGAGGGAGGAGGAACTCGAGTGCATTCTATCGTCTTTATGAAGTTTTTGCATGGAGACCTTTGAGTTGAGAAATGGAGATCCAAATTGATCCCCATACCTTGGAACGTGCTGGAGAACGAGGTACGAATGAAGAGGAAATCAAAGATGTAATCAATACGGGCTTCTCAATTTCAGCAAAGTATGGCAGGATAGGGAAAGCAAAGATCTATGATTTTAAACAGAGACGACAGAATGAATATTATGAACAGAAGAGAGTCGAAGTATTCTACCTCATTGAAGGAAATGTTATAACGACTGTGACTGTTTATGTTTTTTATGGAAAATGGGAGGAATAGATGCAGATCCTATATAACACAAAAACAGACTTGCTTTACATTAGGCTGGATGACAAAAGGCAGCAGCTCATTAACAAACGGGTTTCCGAGGATGTTATTCTCGACGTTGGCGAAAATGACAGGATTGTGGGCATCGAAATTCTTGATGCATCCAAGCACCTGAATCTAGAAAGGCTGTTGCCTGTGACCTATAAGGTTTCATCAGAGGCAGTGTAAAGATGTTTTCTTTACAGTGTATCAGACTTTGAAAAGTAGCCATCAAAGCTGTCGTCGAGGTCGACATCCGAGAATATATTGCTGCCTAAAGCATCATGCAAAACCAACGTGCTTCGTGGGAATGTCAACCCTTCCACTCCCCAACATAAATGTTGGGGTTTGACTTCGGTGTGAGCGACTCGACTGAGCTCGCCGAAGTCTCAGGCCGAGGGCTCAGCCTGCCTGCCGGTAGGCAGGGGTTGATCCCTTCGACTTCGCTCAGGGCAAGTTCTGAGCGACGTGTTAGAGACTCGCTAAAGGACGAAGTCTTGGCGCTGTGGAAGGATTAATTTTACCATCGATTCGATGGTGCGTCTGGTAAGGGCAGCAGAGGGTGAGGTCCATATTCAGGTTGAGGAAAAGCCCCAGAATAAAAGAGCCAGCGCTTACAAAAAACAAGGACTAAAAAAAGCCGCCTAAAAAAGAGTTGGAAAATGTAATAAAGCAAGCCTTGACCCTGAGCCCTGCGATACTAAATTTTACCGAGGTACTTCAAACGAATTACCGATGCCTGGCACCAATTAATGGCACAACAGACTCAAATGGACTTGTCCACAATCATTCTCATAGTTAATGCTGTAGCTCTTATCGTGCTTGTCATAATCACAGGGTGGTATGCCTCGTCCACAGCAAAGACACTACAACAGATACGTCGCCAGACAGCGGCTTTAGAAAAACAGACAGCCGCCACACAAGAGTCCGTAGCTTTACTCCGACAAGCCACAGAAGAACAAAAAGGTATTGGACGTATGATTGTAACATCCACGGTCCAATCTGGGCTCCGAACTATTGACTATTGGAAGAACACAAACATCGTGAACTTGGCATTTCTAAATGCTCTTCCAGAACGTATAATGCTTGTCCCAGAGAGCGGCAGGCGTGCAGTGGAGCATGCACGGTCTATCAGCGCCGAAGCCACAGCTGAGTTGGCTAGCGCCCTGGATGAGGTAAAGCGATGCGAGGAAGAATTCGAAATTGGGCGGCGTTTATATGGTAGACCTGGTAATGAGATAGAGAAACAATGCGGTCGGATACGTTCTTTACTTGATTCGGCGGAACAAGCACTGCACCGTTCCCTGGAACAACTGCAAAAATAGATGGAAAACGAGTAAACAAGACCTGGGTGTCAAGCAACGGTAATTCGGTATTTACATTAGCCCTCTACGGTACGCGTTATGGTAATAAAGCATAGGAGGTGATATATAGTGAGACCATATTTATATGAATTGAATTGGCTTGTTGAAACTGATGTTCATAGTTTCCTTTATCGTGAGTTCAAAGTTTTCGATGGAGAGGAAAAAGTAAAAAAGTACGGTATAAAACGGAAGCCCAACCAAATGTGGAGGAGGAGTGGAGGGTCACATCTTTAGATGTCACGAGTTATCAGAGAAAATATTAAGCATTCTTTTTCTTTCTTACCATAAAGAGGTTTTTCAAAGAGTTTCACTTTTCCAGATCTACCATCCGATATTTTGAAAAGGGTCGTCCATGAAGAAGTTTGCCATCCTGTGATTTTAGATTTCAGAGCGGAGATTTTTTGACTTCATGACCCTATGACCAAGTAACTCTCCTCCTTTCTAACTGGCCAGAAAGGTGCCCCACAATTTCTATTGGGAAAAAGGGCACGATATAAAACAATATTAGCTCCCCAGGAAGCACAATTCCTTAGGTGCTTCCATTTTTCAGTCAAGATCCTTTATCGCCTCTAACTTCATTTTGAAGTCAAGTTCATTTAGAACTTCCCACTGATAGCTCTTCTCTTTTCTATTATTGGGACATTTTTACTTTGCTAAGCATTGAAAAAGACTATTCAACACGAATGAACTCTTTGCTTGACAGACGAGCTTCATTATGGTATTTCCATAATGGAAATTCAATAATGGTATAACGATAACACGAGGTATTCCATGCCCAACCCCTTCTATCTGCAAGAAGTTCCGGTAGACGCCCCTTTCTGCAATAGAGCAAAGGAGCTCAAGGAGTTGCAATCCTATGCCGAGTCAGGAGCCAATGTCGTGCTGTTCTCTCCAAGGCGTTACGGGAAGACATCTCTGGTGAAGAGGATTCAGAAGGCGTTGGCCGATAAAGGAGTTGTCACGATCTTTGCCGATTTTTTCGGTGTAGCCTCTGTCGATGATGTTGCTATGAGATTGGCTAAGGCTGTCTTTGCAGTAACGCATAACAAAGACCCCCTCTGGAAAAAAGCGCTCAAGACGATACGAACTTTCCGCCCTGTTTTAAAACCAGACCTGGAAGGAGGGATATCCCTCAGTGTAGAACTCTCTTCCGCTAGGAGGAGCGGTCTTATCCTTCTTGAAGAGACGATGGATTCGCTGGCAGATTTTATAAATACGATCCATTGCTCCGTTCATGTGGCCCTCGATGAATTTCAGGAGATCGTGATCCTGAAAGAAGCGTTGCAGGTTGAAGCAGCGATGAGGACCCGATTCCAACAAAAGCAAAGTTCCTACTTTTTCATAGGAAGCCGTCGAAGGATTCTTCTTGGAATCTTTAACGAGCGACAGCGCCCTTTCTTCCAAAGCGCTATAAACTACCCCCTTAAGACTCTTCCTGTTGAGGAACTGGTGGAATTTATCGCAAAACAGTTTACAAAAAATAAACGCAAATGCACCCAGGATATGGCACGCGAACTGGTTTCGCGAGTAGGATGCCATCCGTATTACGTGCAGAAAGTGGCCTTCTTTGTTTATGAACTTTCGGGCAAAGTTACAATAGAGGCGATCCGTCAAGGAATCGAAAAGCTGATTTTATCCGAAAGGCCAGTGTTTGAAGCCACCATTCAGACCCTCTCACCTCATCAACGACTTCTTCTTCAAGCATTAGCTAAGGAACCGACTCAAAAGCTTTTGGCGAGTGATTATATTCAACATCATAGACTTGGTTCGGTGGGGGGTGTGCAGCATTCGGCACGACTGGTTGAGGATCTAGACCTGATAGAAAAAGATGAAGAGACAGGTTTTTGGGGGGTTGTAGATCCGGTTTTTGGTATGTGGCTGAAAAAACAAACGGAGGAAAAGGTTTAGATCTACTATTTAGGAGTCATTCATAAAAAAATTGGCCATCCTGTGATTTTGGATCAAATTTGAGATCCAAACACAATGAAGAATTAGGGAACGGTTGACTCTGTGATTGTTCGGCTTCCCTCTGACTGGTCGGAAAGGTGCCCCACAATTTCTATTGGGAAAAAGGGCACGATATAAAACAATATTAGCTCCCAGGAAGCACAATTCCTTAGGTGCTTTCATTTTTCAGTCAACCCTTCGACTCTCCGGCCTGAAGGCCTGGGCTTGCTCAGGGTTGACCCTGAGCGGTGCCTCTTTACCCCGCTTTCAAAGGCGGGGCTTGGCGCCGCCGAATGGGTCAAAATGCTTTGTCGTCCCTGACTTCATTTTTAAGGTCAGTTTTAAAATGATTCATTTTGATTTGTCTTATTTAGAGTTTGGAGTCCTCCACAAATAGCAGACCTTTTCCCACCCAATTGCAGTCTTAAAGAACAACCTCCTTCTTCCTGATACCGTATATCGAGGTCCATGAGTTGCGGGGGTTTGTTTTTGGGATTATAATCCCGACGTTAAATTTTGTTAGATCAGGCAATTGGATTTACCATATCTTCTTATGCAGAATCTCGTTGGGATTTTTCTGATCCTTGTGTCGGGTGCTTCTTTTGGTGCAGCCGCGATTTTTGCACGTTTTGCATACGAAGTCGGTGCAAACCCGACCACTCTTATGTTTCTGAGGTTTGGGATCGCTTCTGTATGCATGATTTTCATTATGCTCATGCGTGGAAACCCACTTCCTCGTGGAGGAACTCTGCTGGGCCTCATCCTCATGGGCGGCCTGGGATATGTCGGCCAATCCTTCTGTTATTTCACAGCGCTCACCTTGACCTCGGCTGGGTTAGTGGCTCTCTTGCTCTACTTATACCCAGCGCTTGTGACAGTCGTCGCTGTGCTCATTCTCAAAGAGCCCATGTCGAAACTGAAGATAGCAGCCCTCGTACTTGCTCTTACAGGTACCGTCCTGACGATTGGACCTGCTGGAGGTGGAAAGCCCCTGGGCGTCATTTTGAGTCTGGGTGCAGCTTTTGTCTATTCTGTTTATATTCTTGTGGGCAGCAAGATCGCAAAAGAAGGAACAGCGATTCAATCTTCGACAGTGATTATCACTTCAGCAGCACTTGTGTACGGGGGCATCATCGCGCTACAAGGAGCATCTTTTCCGACGACATTGTCCGGTTGGTTGTCAGCGACTGCTGTGGCCCTTATTTCAACAGTGCTGGCTGTTGTAACATTTCTGGCTGGCCTCGAACGTGTAGGCCCCACGATTGCCGCAACCCTCTCCACCATTGAACCGGTCGTCACTGTAATCCTTGCTACGTTGATTCTTGACGAAACCCTTACACCCCTCCGCATCGCAGGCGGCCTCATGATCCTTCTTGCGGTGATCCTTCTGACCAGGAGCAAAATGGGGTGATATTGAAAATGGGTCAGGGAAGTGGATTCTATTGGCATGTCCTGGATCGTTGATCTACAGCTTCGACCCATCACCGTTTAAGGAGATTGATTACGAGGATACGAAGCATTACAGGGTTTTCAAAGATTTCATGGAGAACTGGAAGAGCTACCTTAAAGGCGAGTGATCGAAAGGATACTTTTCACTTGACAGGTTAAATTTTATCGAAGATATTCTTCCATCAAAAGATTGTCTAAAAGGAGGGGACTATGCCAACCATATTCTTTTATGGGCCAAAACTGGATAAAGAGAAGAGGAGAGAGATGATCAAGTCCTTCACAGATACCGCGAGCCGATTGACAGGGATCAGGAGAGAGGCCTTTGTCGTCTATTTGAGGGAATCGATTCCTGAGAATGTGGGAGTGGGGGGAGAGCTCTTAGAAGATATCAAAGCGAGAGAAGAAAAGTAGGGGAGGGATATGGACTATCAGGCATTTGTGGATGAACAGATCGCAGACATTAAAAGCACCGTTGGGAATGGTCTTGCCATCAATGCGCTGAGTGGAGGTGTGGACAGCTCTGTTGTGACCGTGCTCGGACACCGAAGCTTGGGCAATAGGCTGAAAACGGTCTTCATTGAAAATGGACTGATGCGCAAGAATGAACCTGAACGGGTCGTCCAGCTCTTTGCCAAGATGGGAATTCCTGTGGCCCTGGTAGATGCGCGGGCAGAGTTCCTCAATGCCCTGAGGGGATTGACCGATCCCGAGGAGAAGCGAAACGCCATTACGAAGACGTTCTATTCAACGGTTTTTGGAAGACTTGTCCGCGAAACAGGTGCCAAGTTTCTACTTCACGGTACGATCCTTACAGATATTGAGGAAACAGTTGCGGGCATCAAGCGGCAGCACAATATCCTTGCACAGATTGGCATCGATCCGGAGAAGGAGTACGGTTACCAGGTGTTGGAACCACTCAAGACGCTGCGCAAGGATGGGGTCAGGGAGGTTGCAAAGGTCTTAGGCCTGCCAGCCGGAGTTACCAAGAGGATTCCCTTTCCAGGGCCTGCCTTAGCGACACGGATTGTCGGAGAAGTGACAGAGGAACGGCTCGCCACGGTTCGGGAAGCGACGGCTGTCGTTGAAGAGGAGCTCGGAAAGACGAGGGCATTTCAGTATATGGCAGTCCTTCTGAATGACCGGGCCACTGGAGTCCTTGAGGGGAAGAGAGAGTTTGGACAGATCATTGTGGTCCGTTGCATCGACAGTCTGGATGCGAGAACTGCTACACCGGTCAGGATTCCCTGGAAGAAGCTTTTCAGGATATGCGAGCGAGTCACGTCCATTAAGGGTGTGAATCGCTGCCTTTATGACCTGACGCCAAAACCCCCAGCAACAATTGAGTACATCTAAAGGAATCTAATAAAATCGCCCTTCGCTCCTGCCTGTCGGCAGGCAGTGAAGGGCGTGACCCACTCATCTTACATTGAAGCTTGTCTCTTTGGAGTCCTTTGCAGTTTGCGTTTGGACCGTCATAAGGACATTGTATCGGCCTTTCTTTGCATTGGACGGCATGAAGATCGGAATGGAGGAGGAATAGGTACCGCCTGGATGGCTGACGTTGACCTCGGGTTTGCCGACCAGTTCACCCTCGTGTCTGATTTCCCTGATTTCCGTGATGCTGATCGCCTTGTCCACATCGGCACCGACCACGGCATACGTAAACTTCAGTTCCACCTTATCTCCTGGTCGAACCGTGTTGGGTACAGCAGAGGCCTCTTCGATCCTGATCATCGTCCCAAGGGATGGCTGATAATCATATTTTTGAGCTGTCTCTTCTCTCGTCCTTTTTGCGTCATAGGCATAGTGTCCAATTGCACCGCCGATCAGCCCTCCCACAAGACCTCCAATGATGGCAACCTCAGTCTTATGGCCCTCCTTGCCCAATACTGCACCTGCAATGGCTCCGGTGGTCGCTCCGATGACGGCGCCCGTGGCCGCCCCTTTGTGTTCTTCAATCGTTGCACAACCCAAAAGCCCTGACGCCAAAGAGAGCACTAAAATTATTGAGACGATTCTCGGCCTCATATCAACACCTCCATCGAAATTTTTATTGGTCTGAAAGAACTATAACAAAATTGGCGCCGCGAATGAATAGGTTTAGGTCTTTATTCATCTATCTCTGCAAAGGCCCTCACAGGGAATGAAGCACCGTGCGCAATGCGAAGAGGCACCGCATAGAATTTGAAGTCGATCCTTGGAAGAGCTGACAGACCGCATAAATGCTCAACGATGAGAATCTCTGAGGCAAGGAGTCGGGTATGAGCAGGCCGGGATGGATCCATCGTATCATCGACATTCCAGAAGTCGACTCCTACAAGCGTCGCCTTTGAGCGGATGAGAAGATCGATCGACTCTGCTGAAAGATAGGGGCCAGGTTCCCAGTAACTCTCTTTGCCCCATCGCTCGTCCCAGCCGGTTCTGACGAGAACAGCTCGTCCACGGAGTTCTGGTTCCCTGCTCTTTAAGAGGATGGCGCGGTTTGATGAAATCACCCCATCAAGGACAATTCCAGGAACGCCTGCAACCATTTCAAGGGGAGTCTGACTCAAATCTCTACCATTCGGGTACCGATGAAACGGGCTGTCCAAGTAGGTACCAAGATTACAGACCATCTCCACCTTACCAAGATAGAATTCTGCTCGATCATTGTATCGAGACCGAGACTCCTGATGGTCAAGAAAGGCGCCGATCTTGGGACGGGGAAGACCAGGATAGGTCATCATTCCGTCTTCGAGGACATGGCTCAGTTCCACAAACCTTTTCAGTTTATACACCTCCTCAGGCCTTGTTGGAGGGACGGGGAAATGGTCATGTAATAATTTTTATGTTTCTCTTTTGAAGTTAAACCTATTCACTGTTCCACGGGGAACCTGCTTTTGCATTTTGGACAGAATGCTGGGCCTTTCATATCTGTGTCGATCAGGCTGTTGGAGAAGAACATCACACAATGGGAGTTTCCGCAATGTCCCAGTTCATACGTATGACCCAATTCATGAACCGCTTCCGTAAGAACCCTCTTGCGGAAGAGGGCTTGGTCTTGGGGCAGATCATAAAACTCGCTCCGAAGCCGGGTGAGGGAGATGATCGCCACCCTTTTGCTCGCCTCTCCGAAGACGAAATTTAATCTGGGGACATAGAGATCGAGATCGATGATCCCCAAGACCTTTTCATAGATCGAATATTCCTTTCTCTCCATTATGGCCTTCAAGATGGCTGTGGAAAGATACTGATTCCTCTTCCTGTTGAAGGCGTCCTCTGGCCGGGCCATCCCTCTCCCTATCAGGACTTTTCTCTTGAAGACTCTGCTGAGGTCGTACTTCAGCGTCTCGATGACCTTAGGTTCGACCTCGCCAACCGCTATTAGAAGAATATCCATTTTATGATTCCTTTCTTTGGCTGATAAAGGAGTAACAAAGAGGATGCCCAGTAAGGGGATTAAAACTTTGAGAATCATCTTTAAGGCTTCCCAGCACCTTTATAGAACCATTCCATTTCCTTCTCGTCATAATATATTTCATGGAGGGATCCATCATTTCCTTTAACCTTGAAGAACCTTTTTCTTACCCTATCGTCAACCCCTTCTTCCGACCAACTGTCCAGAATTTCAACCACCACAATTCTTTCGTTATGGAGGATGATGGCTTTCGGTATCTCCTCACCGCGATAACCGGAATAGGCAATGACTTCGACCTTATCTTCAATCATTCCCTCGATTAGATCCTTTAACCTCTCTTAAAATTTCTGAAAGAAGATCGTTGCGATTATTTTCTTTCAACTCAAATAGTTTGACATCGGGCCTTTTCCTTATGTTTTCAATAAACCCGCCGCTTTTAAGAGCAATCGTTGCGACCACCAATTTCCCAGAATCGAGGATTTTTTTCAAGAGGTTTTTGAATCGATCCGACAAACACTCCATTTTTCCGATTTCGTCAATGATGATCAAGCGGTTTAAAGGGCCAAAAAATGGGATAACATCAATAAAATTCTCAAAGCTTTCGATATCGACTTTATATGAACCTACTCGGTAAGAGCTTTTGATATCTTTATGAGAGAGAATTCCTCTTTTTCCATTGAGGCTGACGAGCTCGAATCCTTTTCTCTTACCTTTTTCCCTTATCTCTTCGGTATAAAATCCAACAGGATGAAGATGATTTAACTCCTCAGAGAGTTTTTTGACCAATGTGGTCTTTCCTACTCCTGGAAGTCCTGTAATGAAAAATTTCTTTTTTGCCATAGACCCAAAAGGGATTTAGGGCATCCCATGGAGGACGCAATGCGGAGATAAAGCTCTTATCCTCTCACAAACGGATTGTGCCGTCTCTCGTACTGGATGGTTGAGGTAGGGGTGGGACCGTAATTATGACCGGGAAAGACGATGGTATCTCCGGGCAATACGTAGAGCTTCTTCCGAATGGACGTTTCCATCGCTTCCCATGAACTTCCTGGAAAATCCGTCCTTCCCACAGAGCCCACAAAAAGAGTGTCTCCTGTGAAGACCAACCCATCCATATAGAGAGACATTCCTCCGGGTGAATGGCCTGGCGTGTGGATCACCTTAAGGGCTACCTTTCCCACTTGAATGAGATCTCCCTCTTTGACATGGTTGTCCGCAGGAGGAGAGGGCGTAGCTCTGAACATGATCAGAAGTTCAGAAGGAGTTCGGGTAAGATACTTTGCCTCTTCTTCGTGGATGATGATCTGGGCGTCGGTTTTCTTCTTCATCAATGCGTTGCCCATGACGTGGTCCACATGGGAATGGGTGTTGACGATGTATTTGATCTTATGGATGCCATGGGATCTGGCTTCTGAAAGAAGTCTGTCCGCATCATCGGCTGGATCGATGAACAGCCCTTCCTTTGTTTCTTCGTCTCCGACCAGATAACAGAAGACCGCAAAATTTCCAACCTCATATTGCTTGAC
>CAZFJD010000089.1:0-10948 GCA_964518775.1 uncultured Syntrophaceae bacterium | reverse complement strand
GACCGTGGATGAATGCGGAGAGGGTACCCTACGAAGCTCCGGAGGAGCGTAGTGGAGTATGCTTCGGAGGGTTCCGCCCGCCAAAGCATGTGAAGAGGCCATGGGCTTTAGCCCATGGGGCTCCACTTTCATCTCTTAACCAAGGAGATCAGAGGATGGATTTTACCCTTTCCACTGAACAGAAGATGATCCAAGATCTGTGCAGGAATTTCGTCAAGAATGAGGTCGCACCGATTGCTGAGGAGATGGATCGAACCGGCCAATTCCCCTATGACGTATGGAAAAAGATGGGCGATCTGGGCATTGTGGGTATTCCCTATCCGGAAAAATACGGAGGAGGCGAACTGGATTGGCTTTCCATGATCATTGCGATCGAGGAGATCAGCCGAGGTGACGCCTCGTTGGGTGCATCGCTCTTAGCCACCGTCACTCTTCCAATGAACCTTATCCATACGTTTGGCACGGAAGAGCAGAAAGAGAAATGGCTCGTCCCCATGGCAACTGGAGAGAAGATCGGCGCGTTTGGATTGACAGAGCCTCAAGCTGGCTCGGACGCGAGTGCCATACAGACAAGGGCTGTCCTTGATGGAGAGGAGTGGGTCATCAATGGCACGAAGCAGTTCATCACCAACGCAGGACTTAAGCACAACAGCCTTGTGATCATTGCAGCAGTCACCGGAGAAGGGGAGAGTTTGAGAAAGAAGATCTCAAACATCATCGTACCGACAGGCGTAGGCGGTTATTACTTTGGACAGAAATATAATAAGATGGGACGAAGAGCCTCAGAGACAAGAGAGCTAATATTCGATGACTGTCGGGTTCCAAAAGAAAATATTCTAGGCAATCCGGAAAAGGGGTATGCTCAATTCCTCATGACGCTTCAGACCAGCCGAATTGGTTTTGCTGCCCATTCTGTGGGATTGGCTCAGGCCATCTTCGATGTCTCTTTGGCCTATTCGAAGGAGAGGGAGCAGTTTGGTAGACCCATCAGTAAATTCGAAGCAATTCAGTTTAAATTGGCCGATATGTTGATAGAGATCGAATTGGCACGCTTGATGGTTTATAAGGCTGCTTGGCAGAAAGACCAGGGAGAGAATTATTTTGCTACCTCAAGCTTTGCCAAACTCTTCGCCTCCGAGACAGCTAAACGATGCGCTGACAGGGGCGTCCAGATCCACGGAGGTTATGGATTGATGGACGAATACCCTATCTCCCGTTACTGGCGTGAGGTGAAATTTGAAGAGATCTTGGATGGAACCTCCGAGATTCAAAGGCTCAATATCACAAAGAAAGTATTGAAACTTTAGCAATGAGAAGCCAGAGCGAGACTATTCTTGATTCCCCCTTTCCACATAGGCATAAGCGCTGTGATTATGGATCGACTCGAAGTTTTCTGATTCAACCGTAAACCAGGTAATGTTCGGGTCGCCTTGTAGTCTTTTCGCAATCTCCCTCACCACATCCTCAACAAACATCGGGTTCTTGTAAGCCTTCTCTGTCACGAACTTTTCATCTGGTCTCTTCAAGATGGCGTAGAGATCGCAAGAGGCGCATTCTTCCACCAACTGAATGATGTCCTCGATCCAGATGAACTTCTTAAATCGAAGGTTGACGGTGACAAGGGACCTTTGATTGTGTGCTCCAAACTGGCTGATCTCTTTTGAACAGGGGCATACCGTTGTGATCGGGACAACGATTCCTACATAGAAGTCTTCTTTTTCATTGCTGGAGCCGCAGAAGCGGCAGATATATTCCATCAAGCTCTTGGATTTGGTGATAGGAGCTTCTTTCTCAATAAAATAAGGAAATTCGACCTCCAGGTGGGCCGTCTTTGCTTTTAATGTCTTTTTCACTTCTGTCAAGATCTTTGAGAGGTTCTTGATCGCAATATCCCCTTTGTAGCGATTAAGAATTTCAACAAAACGGCTCATGTGGGTGCCTTTGAACCGATGGGGGAGATCCACATACATATTGACACTGGCCACGGTATGCTGAACGCCCTTGGCCTTATCCAAGACGGTGATGGGGTAACGGATATTCTTCACCCCCACTTTATTGATCTCAATTCTCCGATGATCCTTTTCGCTCTGGATGTCGTGCATTCTTATCTCCCGAAATAGGTAGCGCAGGCAGTCTCCGACTCCCACGCAGTCACCCTTTTTAGATTCGCATGAAAACCCTTTAGCTCCCTCTTCAGTTTGTCAAAGATATATTTTGCGATATTTTCAGAAGAGGGCTCTTTTCCCGAAAAATAGGGAAGGTCATTGAGATAGGTGTGATCCAACGATTTTAAGACCTTCTCCAGCCTCTGCTTCAAAACCTGGAAATCGATGACCACCCCTTCCTTATTCAGTCGGTCCGAGACCACAGAGACCTCCACCTTCCAATTGTGGCCATGGAGTTCCTCACATCTTCCATGAAGGTAACGGAGCCGATGGGCCCCTGAAAAATGGGAGTGAACGGTTAGTTCATACATTAAGAAACTCCTTTGAAATGCAGTAATTGAGTCATTAGTCATTAAGTCATTTAATGACCCAATCACTGAGTAACTCAATAACTAAAATCATATTTTGACATTTTGATTCATCCGTTTCGAATTCAATCTACCAACAAAATTCTCACATCCATCACATTGGTATGGGTGGGCCCGGTAATCAAGAGGTCTCCCAGTTTCTTAAAAAATGGGTAGGCATCGTTGTTCTCAAGATGGGCCTTCGGATCCAAACCCATGGATCGTGCCCGGATGACCGTTGTATGGTCGGCGATTGCCCCGGATGCATCGGTGGGGCCATCCGTTCCATCCGTTCCCCCACTTAGAAGAACCACTCTTTCAATCCCAGTGATCTCTAAAGCACCTGCTAGGGCAAATTCTTGGTTTCTTCCTCCAAGGCCATTGCCCTTAATGGTGACTGTGGTCTCGCCTCCAGAGATAATGCAGGCAGGCCTTGAGATTGGATTTCTGCTTGAAATGATCTCTTTTGCAATGGCCGTATGAAATCGGGCTACCTCTCTCGTCTCACCCACAATCGATGAGGAGAGGATCAAAGTGTTGAAGCCAAGAGATGAGGCCTCACTTTCTGCGGCACGGAGCGCCATGATGTTCGACCCGATCAGGATGTGATAAACTTTCTCAAAAGTGGCATCACCAGGTTTTGGTGTCTCCTCTGCCTTTCCTTCTCTTCCCAACGAGAGATGCCGTTGAACAGAAGGAGGGATCTTCTTGGTCAAATTGAATTTTTCCAATATCTCCCAAGCTTCTTCGAATGTGGAGGAATCGGGAACAGTAGGGCCAGAACCGATGACATCGAGTTGATCTCCAACCACATCAGACAGAATAAAACTTAGGACTGTAGAGGGATAGGCCCATTTGGCAAGCCATCCTCCTTTGATCTGTGAGATATGTTTTCGGATCGTGTTGATCTCTCTAATATCTGCTCCACAAGCGAGAAGAAGTTGCGTGACTCTCTGCTTTTCTTCAAGTGTGATCCCATCCACTGGAAGAGGAAGAAGCGCAGAACCTCCACCCGAAAGGAGAAAAATCACCAAATCCCCAAGCCCAGATTCTTTGAGGAGAGTTTGGATCTTTTTTGATCCTTCAAGGCCCTTCTGGTCTGGGATGGGATGTCCGGCCTCAATGACTTCAGTCTTCTTTAGAGGCAGGAGATGGCCATACTTTGTCATGATGAGCCCTTTTGTAATCCGGTCTCCAAAAATCTCCTCAACGGCCTGAGCCATGGAGGTAGAGGCTTTGCCAGTACCAATAAGAAATATTCTTTTAAAGGCATTTAGATCGAATACCTTCTCTGAGTCTTCCTTCATGCGGATCGATAAGCGATCCTTCTCAATCCGAATCAAGTCTTTCAGTTTTTTAGAAGGATCAACCGCCTTGATCGCCTTCAAAAATATTCGCTTCGCAATCTGTTTCATCTCATCCAGAGTAAACATTTCCAATGTCCGCCCCTCGGAAAACGAATGCATTTTAAGATTAAATCATTCTTTAGTCAATTGTTCGGTTTTACACTTCACCGTCTTTCTGTTATATTTAGCCTCGTGATCCGGTGACCAAGATGAATCGCAACATGGAGCTCCCTTTTCGCTATATCCTCACCGTTTCAGAACTCACTCAGGAGATCAAGGACGTCCTCGAACTGAGGTTTCCCGATATCTGGATTGAAGGCGAGATCTCAAATCTCCGGGTCCCACCCTCGGGACACATCTATTTCACGTTAAAGGACGATTTTAGCCAGATCCGGGCTGTCCTTTTTAAGACCCAGGCTCGTGTACTCCGTTTCGGTCTTGAAGATGGCCTCCATATCATCTGTCGGGGAAGGGTGAGTCTCTATGAGAAGAGGGGAGAATATCAGCTGATTTTAGAGGAGGTGGAGCCAAAAGGAATTGGCGCTCTTCAACTTGCATTTCTTCAATTGAAGGATAGGCTTGAAAGGGAGGGGCTCTTTGATGCAACTCACAAAAAATCGATCCCAATACTTCCGCAAACCGTTGGAATTGTCACATCTCCTACGGGGGCTGTCATCAGAGATATGGTTCATATCATCCACAGACGATTCGAAAATGTCCATATCCTCCTCTATCCTGTTCGGGTCCAAGGTGAGGACGCCTCGGAAGAGATTTCAGATGCTATAGAATATTTCAATAGGAAGATGAATGTGGATGTGATCATCGTTGGAAGAGGAGGAGGATCCTTCGAAGATCTGTGGCCTTTTAATGAGGAGATTGTAGCAAGGGCGATTTACGATTCTAAGATCCCTATCATCTCGGCAGTGGGCCATGAGACCGATTATACGATTTCGGACTTTGTCGCAGATTTGAGGGCACCGACGCCCTCTGCGGCTGCAGAGTTGGTGGTGAAAGACAAGAGGGAAGTGAAAAACAGTCTTCGGTACTTGGAGGAGAGGTTGGACAGTGAAATGTTAAGGGTTCTTCAAGAGAATCGAACGGGCTTATCCCACCTGAGAAAATTGTTAATAGACCCGAAAAAGAAGATAGAAGAACACTTCATAAAGGTGGATGACCTTATCAATAGGTTTCGTATTCTAACCCTTTGGATTCTTAATAGAAATAGAGAAAAGGCCTTTCATCTCGCGGGGAGACTCTATCTCCAGTCACCCATTCAGAGAGTGAAAAGCCTTAGATTCATGCTTTCCGAAAATGGGAGGCGCCTTGGGCAATCCATCAGACACTCCATTGAGCTCAAAAAGGAGAAGATGAACGGGCTTCTTGGGAAATTGGATTCGTTGAGCCCCCTTTCGATTCTTCAGAGGGGCTATAGTATTACTCGGAAACTGCCTTCCTTACAGATTTTAAGGGATGCAGCCGGCGTCAGAAAAGGCGATAAGGTGGAGGTGAAACTTCACAGAGGCACTTTGCTATGTGGCGTGGAAAAGGCGGAAATGTCTTGACGTTTAAGGCGCCTACGGGATAAAATTTACATTTGTAATTAAGATTGCTGAGGGGAAGGATGCCAAAAGAAAGGTTCGAGGATGCTCTGAATAAACTGGAGAAGATCGTTTCTCAATTAGAGGAAGGGGATATCTCCTTGGAAGAGTCCTTGAAACTCTTTGAAGAGGGAATTCGACTCTCACGTCTCTGTAACCAGAAATTGGAGGAGGCAGAGAAGAGAGTAGAGATCCTTTTAAAAGGTGAGGATGGATCTCTAAAGGCACAACCATTTACCCCTTCGGTAAACTCAGGGCAAATTCCCTCCAGAGGTTCAGAGGAGCCCACGTCAGAAGAATAGGGTCTTATGAATATTGGAGAATATCTCCAGGAAAAGAAAGAAGTCGTAGACAGAGCTCTCGAGAAATATCTTCCTAAGGAGACCGAGTTCCCTTCCACTCTCCACAAAGCTATCCGGCATAGTCTTTTCGACGGCGGCAAGCGCATCCGGCCCATTTTATCCATAGCTGCCTTCGAAGCGGTCGGAGGCAAAGGGGATGGGATTTTGCCCTTTGCCTGCGCCTTGGAAATGATCCACACTTACTCTCTCATTCACGATGATCTTCCAGCCATCGATAATGACGACTATCGCAGGGGCAAACTGACGTGTCATAAAGTATTCGGAGAGGCCATCGGTATTTTGGCTGGTGACGCCCTTTTGACCGAGGCTTTCAAATTGATGGCCGCCAGGCAGCTTCATGAAGGTCTCCGTCATGACGGATCGTTGATTCTTGGAATCATCAATGAAGTGGCTCAGGCCGCTGGCGTCTTAGGAATGATCGGCGGACAGGTGGTGGATATTGAATCGGAAGGGAAGGAGGTTGATTTTTCTACCGTTCAATATATCCATACTCATAAGACCGGGGCATTGATCCTGGCTTCGATCCGGACAGGAGCAAAGTTGGGTTCAGCCAATCAAGAGACCCTTAAGGCATTCACCCGATACGGAGAGAGGATCGGGCTTGCCTTTCAAATTGTAGATGATATTTTGAACGTGGAAGGAAAAGCCCATCTCCTGGGTAAAAAGACGGGCAGCGACCTCTCCAAAGGGAAGGCAACCTATCCCTCTGTGTTAGGTCTTGAAGAATCGAAGAGAAGGGCTAATGAGCTTTTGGACTTAGCGGTGGAAGCTCTGGGTCCATTTGGAACAGAAGTTGATCCCCTCAGGGAGATCGCCCGTTTCATCATCGCAAGGGAATATTAGATGAATAGAATATTAGACCGGATACAAACCCCTCATGATGTTAAGAAGTTAGACTTTGAGGAGTTGGAGCTGCTTTGCGACGAGATACGAAAAGAGATCATCTCCACCGTTGCAAAAAACGGAGGGCATCTCGCCTCGAACCTGGGTGTGGTAGAGTTGACCGTCGCCCTCCAGTATGTCTTCGATCTACCAAGGGACAAATTGGTATGGGATGTTGGCCATCAAACATATACCCATAAACTTCTAACAGGAAGGCGAGATCGTTTTCATACCCTGAGGCAATACGAAGGCATCAGTGGTTTTCCAAAGAGGGATGAGAGCCCTTACGATACCTTCGATTCCGGCCACAGCGGCACCTCCATTTCATCTGCCTTAGGAATGGCCGAGGCCCGGAGGCAGAAAGGGGAAGAGGGAAGGGTGGTCGCTGTGATCGGAGATGGATCGATGACCTCTGGCGAAGCCTTTGAAGGCCTGAATCAGGCAGGGCACATCGACCAGAATCTCATCGTCGTTCTGAATGACAATGAGATGTCGATTTCGCCCAATGTAGGAGCTCTCTCTTCGTACCTCAATCGATTGATGACAGGACAGTTCGTCAACCGATTTCGAGACGAGATCAAGAGGTTTCTTGAAACCCTTCCAGGGATTGGAAAATCGGTACTCCGTTTTGCAAAACAGGCGGAGGAGTCGTTAAAAGGCCTTCTAATGCCAGGTCTCCTCTTTGAGGAATTGGGGCTGAAGTATATTGGCCCGATTGATGGCCACCGCTTAGACTACCTGATCGAAACGTTTCACAATGTCAAGAAATTGAGGGGGCCGATCCTCGTCCATGTCATCACGAAAAAGGGAAAGGGATATCGGCTGGCTGAAATGGACCCTGCCTCTTTTCACGGTGTCGCTCCCTTTGTGGTCGAGACCGGCGAACCCATCAGCGATCCAAAAGGAAATCCCCCTACATATGCACAAGTCTTTGGGGAGACCCTCTGCCGACTGGCAAGGGAGAATCGAAATCTGATCGCCATTACGGCTGCAATGCAGAGTGGGACAGGATTGGAGCAATTTTCAAAAGAATTTCCAGATCGATTCTATGACATTGGTATTGCTGAGCAACATGCCGTCACTTTCGCTGCTGGTCTTGCCCTCGAAGGAATGAAACCAGTCGTGGCCATCTATTCCAGCTTTCTTCAGAGGGCCTATGACCAAGTTCTTCAGGACGTCTGCCTCCAGAACCTTCCGGTCGTTTTTGCATTAGATCGCGGTGGGATCGTGGGAGAGGATGGTCCGACCCACCAGGGGTTGTTCGACTTTTCCTATCTCCGTCACATTCCGAACCTGGTCATCATGGTGCCAAAGGACGAAAATGAATTTCAACACATGATTAAGACTGCAACGGAGTGCCCGCTGCCAGTCGCATTTCGGTATCCGAGGGGGAGAGGGGTGGGCGTCAAGAGGGATGCGGTCCTCAGAACGATCGAGGTCGGGAAGGGTGAAGTTTTAAGGGAAGGAGACGGTTTGCTTATCCTGCCGATCGGTTCGACGGTCTATCCTTCACTCCGTGCGGCAGAGAGGTTAGAGGGTGCAGGAATCCATGCAACAGTCGTCAACAGCCGCTTCTTGAAGCCCTTAGATGGGGAGCTTATTTGCCATTGGGCCAAAAGGACGGGGAAGGTTCTCACCATTGAGGAAAATGTGCTCCAAGGAGGCTTTGGGAGCGCAGTACTCGAACTTCTTCAAGAAAAAGGTCTCTTCTCAGTTCAAATAAAGCGATTAGGCATCCCCGACCTCTTTGTTGAACACGGCTCGCAATCCATCCTGAGAGAAAAATATGGAATCGATGAGGATGGAATTTTCAAGAGTGCGATGGAGATGATTGAGAAAGGATGCTCCACACCCGTCCATCTAAACCAGAACAAGGCCTCTGCGAGGAGAGTATTTCCTAATCCGAAATAGACCATGGCCTGCCTAAAAAATAAAAGTCTTTGGTTAAAGGGTAAGGGTAAAGATGCCCGTTTTGTCGATCGGTTATGTTGTTCGTCTTATATATCTTACGTAACCTTTTAACGTTAGACCAAACGGGCTTCGTAACCGTAACCTTAATCCAAAACTCGAAGTATTTTCATGGTTCGTGCCTGCCTGCGGTAGGCAGGGGTGACGTAGCTGTCATGAAACATTACCTGTTAGTCATTGACTCGGTGATGATAAAGCAGTGAGAAAAGAACGTCTTGACAAGCTGCTAATTGAAAAGGGGATGGTTCAGAGCCGGGAAAGAGCAAGGGCTTTGATCATGGCTGGAAGGATTGCCGTTGAGGGTAGGACGGTCGATAAGCCTGGGATGAGGATAGAGATGGAGGCTCAGCTCGAACTTCGGGGAGACGATCAACCTTATGTGAGCCGAGGAGGTATCAAATTAGAGGGAGCTCTCGATGCATTCCGAATCGATCCTAAAGGATTCGTAGTGATGGATGTGGGTGCCTCCACCGGCGGCTTCGCAGACTGTGTCCTCCAAAGAGGTGCAAAGAAGGTCTATGCCGTCGATGTGGGATATGGTCAATTAGCGTGGAAACTTCAAACCGATTCGCGGGTGGTCAGTTTGGAGAGGAGAAATGTCCGCTACCTCAAGAGGGAAGAGGTGAAGGAAGAGATGGATCTCATCCTCATCGATACTTCTTTCATCTCCATCGAGAAATTTCTCCCCAACCTTCTTCGCTTCTTGAGAGAGGGAGGTTCCATCATCGGCCTGATCAAACCCCAATTCGAGGTAGGAAGGGGTGAAGTAGGCAAGGGAGGCGTGGTGAGAGATGGCATCTTGCACCAAAAGGTTATCGATCGAATTTCCGAGTTTAGCAGAGGGCTGGGATTGAGCGTTCTTGGGGTGATCGAGTCTCCAATCCTTGGCCCAAAAGGAAACAGAGAGTTCTTCATCTATTTGAAAAGGGAAAAAGCGTAACATGGGCAAGCCAAAGGAGCCCAAGCCAGCGAAACTTTTTATGAGCCTCATCGCTTCAGAAGATGAGATCCTTCAACAGGGTTTGAAAGACCTCGTCTCGGCCTTTGGAGAGGTCGATTTTACGAGCGAGAGATTACGCTTTGACTTTACTGACTACTATGCCAAGGAGATGGGAGAAAACCTGTTTCGCCGCTTCATCACCTTCAAGAATCTCATCTTCATTCCCCTGCTTCCAGATATCAAACACGCCACCAATCGTCTTGAAGAAAGATATGCCAATTCGGATAGAAACCGGCGACTCAATATTGATCCAGGGTATATCTGCTTGGAGCATGTCATCCTTGCAACAACGAAGGGCTTTTCCCATCGGCCCTATCTGAGGGACGGCATCTATGCTGATATCACGTTGATTTATCGGAATCGGTCTTTTCAACCATTGGAGTGGACCTACCCCGATTACCGGCAGGAGAAGACCGTCGAACTCTTCAACCAGTTTCGAAAGAGATATGCGGAAGATTTGAAAGAGGGGGCAGCGGACCGATGTTGAAATCGATGACGGGTTACGGAAGGGGAGAAGGAGAGACGACCTTAGGGAAGGTCTTCGTGGAGACTCGTTCTGTGAATCATCGTTACTGCGATGTGAACATCAAGCTTCCCAAACGACTTGCTCTCTTCGAGACCCGTATTAAGGAGCTCATCCGCTCTCAGGTTTCAAGGGGAAGGGTCGACGTCTTGCTCAAGGTGGACAGCGGGGAAGAGGAGAGGATTCAGCTCGATGTGGACCTCCATCTCGCTCAGCAGTATTACCGAGCCCTTCAGACACTGAAAGAGAAACTCCAGCTCAGCGATGACATCACGCTTTCATTGTTGGCGGCAGCAAAGGATTTGATTACCGCAAAGGAGGAGCTTGGGGACATCGAACCCTATTGGCATGAGATCATGCCGATTTTGAAACGTTCCGTCGAGGAAATGGATGAGATGAAGCGATCCGAAGGGGAGGCTCTTGCAAAAGATCTTCAGGTTCGATTGGAAAAGATCGCTCAAGAGGTAGGAGCGATTAAACGCCTATTCCCCTCACGGCTTCAATCCTACCAGAATCGACTCCTCGAGAGGATTCGGTCTCTTCTGGTAGGCATGGAAGTCGACCCTGCTCGTTTCCAGCAAGAGGTTGCTTTCTTGGCAGAGCGGACTGACATCACAGAAGAGATTGTGCGTGTCCAAAGCCACCTGGCCCAATTCGACCTCCTTTTGGGTGGAGTAGAACCTGTGGGTCGTAAAATGGACTTCTTGCTTCAAGAGATCCATCGGGAAATCAACACGATCAGCGCAAAAGCAAATGA
>CAZFJD010000088.1:0-11183 GCA_964518775.1 uncultured Syntrophaceae bacterium | reverse complement strand
ATGCATTTCAGTGTGAGTTTGACCGTATCGTCTTGCCAGAGAATGAAAGGAGCTATTATATAGTGTCAGTAAATGGCCTTGATGAAGCTCTTTTAGGTATAAGGGAAAATAACAACCAACCTCAAATTTGGAATATTTCTTCTATGGGAAGAATTATTGAAAAAGACAAAGGCGAATGAGAGGGTTGGCAGTATCTAAAAGCAATGCTGGATTTTGCAATATCCCACGGTGTTAAGGTAATAAATGCCACCGTCAACGACGCAGGAGAAAAAGCTTTTAAAGAGCTTGAAGGCAACGGGGGCTTGCCGAAAAATTGGGAAATTGAGCGTTTTCCTTGCGGCTCTTTGAGAAGTGTGGTACTTTCGCTAAAGTAGAGAGAAGAATATCATGGAATAAGTGGAGGTGGATAATGGCATATAAAGTATTTGTAAGTCATAGCACGAGGGATCGGGGATTGGTGATCGCTGTTGCGAATTTGTTTTCAAAGCTTGGGGTAGAGGTATCTGTTACGGAGTGGAATTTTTTTCCTGGAACGACTGGACAAGATAGTATTTAAGAACATCGAGGAGGCCGATTGATGAGATTGTCTACTCGTGCCAAGTCATTGGAGCCAAAGAAGGGAGAAAAGAGGAAACCAGGCAGCGTGCAGCTCGGGGGAATCTGGAAAGGAGTTAAAATTTCAAGTAAAGACATTAAAGGCGTTCGAAAAACCCTCTTGGACAAAATTGGGGAGAAATTAAAGAGGAGGGCAGGTTGACTTAACATTAATTATGCTGTACTATTATGCCAATAGTGTATGTGCATTAAATCAATAGGGAGGCTATGATGAGAGTTACAGTCCATATCCCAGAAAGTGTGAACAACGAGATAAGGAGAGCCGCTGGAAAAGAGAAGAAATCGGTCTCATCTTTTATTGCGGAAGCTGCTAAATACTACATCAGAGAAAAGAGGAGAAGGGAACTTGGTTTAAAGGTATTGGCACTTGCTGGGAAGACAAAGATATCCGGTGATGCTTTAAGACACTTAGAAGAAGGCAGGGAGGAACATGATAGGCCTTGATACAGGTTTTTTCATTAGACTCCTTGAAAACAAAAAAGAAGCGGTTCGGATATGGCAAGGGATTGTCGAGGGAGAAGAATCATCGGTTTCCTGTCTCACGATCTTTGAGCTTAAGAGGTTATCGCTGAAGAAGGCGATCGACGAAGAAACAACAGGTCTACTTATCGATGCCATACTTTCAATCTGTAAAGTTTCTTGGATTGATAGAAAGGAAATTCTTCTCATGGGTGCCAACCTTTCACACGGCCTCGGGATACCAGCGGTGGATGCATTGATTCTCACAGGATTTTTAGTGCTAAATGTAAACACCATTTATACAACGGATTCTCATCTTGAACTTTTCTATAAAAAGGGCATTAAGATTCTTAAGGTGTGAGAATTTGTTGCCTCTTTCTGCAAGAGTCTCCCCGAATCTTCGCTTAAAATTTTCTCAAATCCTCCTCAGTTCCGATTAAATTCTTTTTTTGACCTCCATTGGCCTTTCTGTTAGAATGCCGAAGATTTAATTTTCTTCTCCAATGAGTCATATGGTCAAAGCGAAAACGCATTTTGTGTGTCAATCCTGTGGATACCAAGCTCCGAAATGGTTGGGGAGGTGTCCAGGATGTCAGGAGTGGAACACCTTCGTTGAAGAACGAGTGATTGAGGAGAGAGCTCCTGAGAGAGACCTTTTAGGTTTTGAGGCGGAGGCCGTTCCATTGCCGATCAACGAGATCGTTGGCGAGGAGAGAGGTAGGCTCCGAATCGGGATCGGAGAGTTCGATCGGGTCTTAGGGGGTGGGATCGTTTTTGGATCGGTGATCTTGGTGGGAGGCGATCCAGGGATTGGCAAATCGACCCTTCTTCTCCAAGTAATGAGCCGCTTGGCATCGAAAGGACAAAAGGTCCTTTACATTTCCGGAGAGGAATCTCTTCAGCAGACGAAGATGAGGGCGGAACGGTTGGGAATTTCTTCTGATCAACTCTTTGTTGTCTCTGAGACATCCCTCGAGAAGATCTTACAGGATATCCAGACACTCAAACCCGCGACGGTCGTGGTGGATTCGATTCAAACCATCTATTCCTCTGAGCTTCCTTCCATGCCGGGATCGATCACCCAGGTGAGGGAGGCCTCCAGTCGATTGCTCTATTTGGCAAAACATCTCTCTATCCCAATCTTTCTTGTCGGCCATGTGACAAAGGAGGGGTTTATCGCTGGGCCTAAAGTCCTGGAGCACATGGTGGACACAGTGCTCTACATTGAAGGGGAAGCCAACCACGCCTTCCGCATCTTAAGGGCAGTGAAGAACCGTTTTGGCTCCACCAATGAGATTGGGGTCTTTGAGATGAAGGACTCGGGTTTGGTGGAGGTATTGAGCCCTTCGGAATTTTTCCTTTCCGAAAGGACTCAACATACTTCTGGTTCGGTCGTCATGCCCAGTATGGAGGGTTCACGGCCTATTTTGGTTGAGCTTCAGGCCTTGGTTATTCCTACTCACTTCGGCGTTCCGCGGAGAACCGCCCAAGGGGTGGATGCGAACCGTGTCTCACTTCTTGTGGCAGTGATGGAGAAGAGATTGGGAGTGCACCTCAACAATCAAGACATCTTTCTCAACATCGCTGGCGGAATGAGAGTGGAGGAGCCTGGCATTGATCTGGGGGTGATTGCATCGGTTGCTTCAAGTTTTAAGGATCGAATGATCGATCCTGAACTGGTGGTCTTTGGAGAGGTAGGCCTGGGAGGAGAGGTGAGGGGCATCAGCCAATCGGAGGTGAGGGTGAAGGAGGCGTCAAGGCTGGGGTTCAAAAGATGTCTCCTGCCAAAGCAGAATCAGGAGAAGATGAAAGGAGTAAAGGCCATCGAATTGATCGGGGTGAAGACAGTTCAGGAGGTCATGGCAGTACTGTTTAAGGGAGGTTAACATTCCCTTGATTCTCCTCAAAATTGGTTTGTCCTGAGTTGTTGTGGCGCTCATCAAGTTCAAATGTCAAAGCTCAAATGCCAAATGAAGTCCAAATGACAAAATGCCCAAATTGGAATTTCTGTTTTGGTAATATTTGAACTTTAACATTTGACATTGTTTTTGTTTCATTTGGATTTTGAACTTTGAAATTTGACATTTAAAAGGGGTCCTTATGAAGAGATGGGCAATCCCATTGACGCTGATATTGCTCGCCTTCTTATGTTTCCTTCATAGCGAGGGGCAGGAAAAGGTTAAAAGTCCTGGGGAACTCTACGATGCGTCCATCGAACTCTATCACAAGGGGAGATGGGAAGAGGCCATCCGAGGTTTTTCAGAAGTCGTCCGGTCCTTCCCAACCAGTAAGCTGGTCTCATACTCTCAATATATGATCGGTCTATGCTATCTCAAAATGGAAAGGCAAGAAGAGGCCATGAAGCAATTCGAACTCTATGTAAAGGCCTATCCTGATGGCGACCGTGCCAAAGAAGCGGAAAAGAGAATTCAACTTTTGAAGGGGAAGTCAAAAGAGGAGGTCCCTCCCTCGGCCATACCTGAGAAGTTGGAGACAAAGCCTGAGGAGCTGAAGTCAACTCCAGAGGCCCAAACGGTTTCTGACGTCAAAAAGGTCAAGAGAAGGATCTGTGTTCAAATTCGGCTCTTCGATATCGAGAACATTGAAGAGGTGGAGAAGAAGGTGAAGGAGTTGAAACAGGCGGGTGTGGATACACTGATCCTAAGGGTCTTTCAGAATAAAGGGGATCGGATGTATAGATTTGTTACGCCCCGTCATGAGGAAGGGGTTTATTTTAAGACGGAACATGCTCCAGTGGTGGAGGATATCTTGGGGCCCGTGACGGAAATCGCGCACCGGTATGGCCTCGACCTCTTTGCGTGGATGACGACGCGTTATGCAAACTATGGTTTGGGGGAACGGCCGGAGTACCGCTGTAGACACTATAATTTCGAGACGAGAAAATTGGAAGATGCGAAGGGTTTCAACCTCTTTCATCCCGATGTTCTAAAACACTTAAAAGGACTTTTCCGGGACCTCTGTCGCTACCCCATTGACGGGGTCCTCTTCCAGGACGACCTGATTCTGAAACATAATGAGGATTTCAGCATCGATGCCAATAAGGCTTTTCTAAAGGCATTTGGGTACTCGCCCCATCCAGACCGTTTCTACATCGATCCTTACAAATCCCAATCTGGGAAATATTATGTGAAGGCATATACTGAGGATTTTTGGTCTTGGGCAAACTGGAAGAACCGTTGGCTCATGGATGTGGTCCAACAACTGATGGCTGCTTCGAGAGAATCGAATCCCAACGTGAAGTTCGCGATCAACCTCTATTACGAGGCTGTCCTCAATCACAACAATGGAGTCGCTTGGTTTTCACAGACCCTCTCAGAGGCATTGAAAAAGGATTTTGACTATTATGCGGTGATGGCCTATCACCGCCAAGCGATGAAGGAAAAAAATCTGGACGCGGGAAAGGCTATCGAGTTGATGTCGGAGGTGGCACAGAAGGCGGTCAAGTCGGTCGGAGACCCCTTCAGGGTGCTGATGAAGTTTCAGATCTATGATTGGAAGAGTTATGAGGTTATGCCCCAGAAAGAGGTGGAAGAGGTTTTAGCGGGAATCCTGAATCAAGGGGAAGTGAGTTTAGCCTTTTATCCCTACGTCGATCAATTTCCATTCCATTCGCTAAAAGGGAAGTGGGTTAATCCTAAGTAAGATTTTAGACTTGCGATTTTGGATTTAAGATTTAAAATCTGCAATCTGAAATCTAAGATTATTCTTTGATTTTGATCCAGTCGGGGTCTGCTTTGAGTTCTTCTGCTTCTCTTGGCAGAACCTTCTCCAACATGTTCTTCGCTCGATCCCTCTCTTTCTCGTGTTCCTTGACCCTGTCTTCGAGGACTTTTATCTCGGCCTTCAACTTCCGTTTGACGCTGTTGGGCTTGAATTTCGATTGTTCCAGTTCATTCTCCTTTGCTTTCCAGGTAGCATAAGCAGCGTCATAATTTTTGATGGCATGAAGAAGTTTCTCATTCCATTCCTTTGCTCTTGCCCTCCACCATTCTTCTCCTCGGCCGATGAGGTCTTTTGGTTCTGGAGGTGGCTCTAATTTCCTCTCCTCCTCAGGCGAGGGTTGTAAAGAGGGCTCCTTAGGAGGTTTCTTCTTCTGGACTTGGTGCCGATACCTTTCGGGAACCAGGCTTAGGTCGTCTGCGAAGTGGAGGGTGCCTTTCTCATCCGTCCACCGGTAGATCTCTTGGGCAAAGACCAGCGAAGAGACCATCAACCAAACAAAGATGAGCAAGAACAACCTTTTCACTTCCTTTGGCCTCAACCAATTTCAGATGTCGAAGTTCCTGCCTGCGGTAGGCAGGCAAATGTCAAATCAAATCCGAATTCCAAAATGCCAAAGTTTGAAAGCTTTTTATTGACCCATTTGGAATTTGAGCTTTGGAATTTGACATTTTTCTTTTAATGTACTTCTGCCCAGTTCTCTCCTGAATGGATCGAGACCTTGAGGGGAACAGAGAGCTCCATCACATTCTCCATTTCGTTTTGGATCATGGGAAGGGCTTTTTCCAGTTCCTCTTGAGGGACTTCAAAAACCAGTTCATCGTGGACCTGCATAATCATCTTTGTAGAGAATTTAAGTTCTTCGATCCGGTTTTGAATATGAATCATCGCCACCTTAATGATATCTGCTGCGGTCCCTTGGAGGGGGGTATTGATGGCCATTCGCTCTGAGGCCTGCCGGATGGCGGCGTTCGGGGAGTGGATGTCCGGCAGATATCGCCGCCGATGAAGAAGTGTGGTCACATATCCTTTCTGCCTGGCCTCTTCCAAACCTTTTTCAATATAGGTTCGGACCTTAGGATATTTCTTGAAATATTCATCGATATAGGCTTGAGCGACCTTCGGCTCTGCTCCCAGTTGTTGAGAGAGGCCGTAAGCACTCATTCCATAGACGATCCCGAAGTTGATCACCTTGGCCTCCCTCCTCATGGAGGGGATTACTTTTTCCATTGGCACCCCGAAGATCTCGGAGGCTGTTCGTGCATGGATATCCTCATCTTTCTGAAAGGCCTCGATGAGCGTTTCATCCTGAGAGAGATGGGCGAGGATCCTTAATTCGATTTGAGAATAATCGGCAGAGACGATGAGCCATCCCTTTTCAGGAATGAAGGCTTGGCGAATGCGGCTTCCTTCCTCTGCTCGGATCGGAATGTTTTGAAGGTTAGGGTCACTGGAAGAGAGCCGTCCTGTCGCTGTGACCGTTTGGTTGTAGGAGGTGTGGACACGACCAGTTTTCGGATGAACCAATTTAGGAAGGGTGTCGATATAGGTCGATTTGAGTTTGCTCAGATTACGATAGCCGAGGATCTCCAGCGGAAGATCATGGTGGAGAGAGAGCTTCGTAAGGACATCCACATCTGTGGAGTAGCCCGTTTTGGTCTTCTTGACCACAGGAAGCTTTAGTTTTTCGAAGAGGATCTTGCCAAGCTGCTGGGAGGAGTTGATATTGAAGACCTCTCCGGCCAGTCCATAGATTCGATCCATCTTCTGCTGGAGTTGGGTTTCGATCTCCTTAGAAAATTCTTGCAGGAGACCCGTATCGATCTTGACCCCATTCATCTCCATCTTCGCCAAGACGATGAGTAAGGGCAATTCCACTTGATCATACAGCTCCTTAAATTCCTCTTCCAATTTTGGAAGAAGGAGGTGAGAAAGCTGGAGTGCCACGTCCGTATCCTCACCGCTGTAGTCCTTTGCCTTCTCAAGATCGACCTGATCGAAGGTCACTGACTTTCCTTCAACTTTTGCCACGTCTTTGTAGTCAGTGACCGTACGATCCAGATACTCCCTGGCAATCTCGCTCAGGTTGTGATTATGTTTGGTGGGATTGAGAAGGTAGGAAGCGATCATGGTATCGCAGTGAATCCCCTGAAGGCAAATGCCATAGCGCTTCAGAACGATCCATTCGTATTTGAGATTCTGCCCCACTTTCTTCGTCCCTCCATCCTCGAGGATGGGTTTTAGCGCTTCCTGCACCCAAGAGAGAGGGAGTTGTTTTTTCGCTCCCAAATGACGGTGGCCGAGAGGGACATAAAAGGCCTGATGGGGTGCGTAAGAGAGGCTGATCCCTACGAGATCGGCCCACATTGGATAGGGCGAGGTGGTCTCCAGATCGATGGCGAAGCATTTGGCTCTTTTTAGATCCTCCAACAAGGCGAGGAAATCATCTCGTTCTGTCATCAAACGGTAGTCATTCTGATCGGAGGACTTCTCTTCGGGGAGTTCTTTCAACAATTTGTTAAACTCCAATTCCTTGAAAATGTCTCTAAGACCTTTTACATTGGGCGGAGCAAGAGCAAGGTCACTGAGTCGATAGTTGATAGGGGCCTCTGTCTGGATCGTGGCCAGGTCGCGGCTCAGCCGAGCCTGTTCTCCATAAGTCTCTAACTTCTCTCTCAATTTCTTCTGATGGACCTCGTCTAAATGGGCCAGAAGGTTTTCGATGGATCCGAAGGTCTTGATCAATTCCATCGCCGTCTTTTCGCCTATTCCGGGGACGCCCGGGATGTTATCGATGGCATCTCCTGCCAAACCCATGACGTCGGCCACCTGCTCAGGTTTAACCCCGAAACGCTGGATCACCTCCTCCACGCCAAATTTCTTTTCTTTCATCGTATCATAGACCTGGACCTTGTCGTTGACCAGTTGAAGAATATCTTTATCACCAGTGATGATCACCACATCGACTTCGGGTGACAGCCCTTTGGCCACGGTTCCAATGAGATCATCCGCCTCGTATCCCTCCGTCTCTAAGGTAGCAATCCGGTACTCCTCGACGATCTTTCGAATATATGGAATTTGAGGAGATAGAGCCTCGGGCATCGCGGGTCGGTTGGCTTTGTACTCTTTGTAGAGCTCACTTCGAAAGGTAGGCGCTTTCGAATCGAACACTACAGCGATGTAATCCGGCTGATGGTCTTTCAGAACTTTGAGAAGCATCTGAGTAAAGCCGAAGATGGCATTGGTGGGAAGGCCTTTGGAGTTGGAAAGATGCCCGATTGCATAAAATGCGCGAAAGATATAAGACGAACCATCCACGAGAAAGAGCCGGGGGCGATCTGACATATTGAAATCTCAATATTCGACAGGCAGGCTAAATAAGGTTTTTTTAAAATCCAAATTTCAAAATCCAAATGCCAAATGAATGTCAAATTTCAAATAAAAAATTCTTACTATTGGAACTTTGGATTTGACATTTGAGCTTTGGCATTTGACATTTAGATGCTCTCGGTTCGTATCTCATGAAATGTTGGTATAGACTCGATTCCCGCCAGAATGCTTGGCTACGTACATTGCATCGTCAGCGGATTTGACAAGTCGCTCCGGAGTGAAGTTTTCTCTGTACTCAACCAAACCGACGCTGGCCGTAATGTCTTGAAATCCTTCTTTTTCCACGGAAGAACGGATCCGCTCCGCAATGGCCAGGGCCTGATCGAGAGAGGCACCGATGAGAAGAGCAGCAAATTCATCCCCTCCATAGCGATAGCCTGAATCGACGCTGTTCCGGATCGAATTTCGAACGATCTCGCCAACCTTTCTCAAGACTTGATCTCCCTCCAAATGGCCATAGACATCGTTGTATCGTTTGAAATGATCGAGGTCGAACATCAACAGGGAGAGGGAGGTCTTCTGCCGCTTCATGCGAACCAGTTCCGCTTCTAACATCTTAAAGAAGTGGCGATGGTTGTAGAGGCCGGTCAGATCGTCGGTGATCGAAAGCCGTTTGACCTCTTCCTGCAATCTCTCTTTTTCCATTAAGGTCCGGGACTTTTCTAAGGCTTGATTGACGATGTGGATCAAGTGCTCATTCTCAAAGGGCTTCTTCACGAAGTCGGTGGCTCCTTCCTTCAGGGCCTGAATGGCATTATCCACTGTGGCATAGGCGGTGAGCATGATCACGCACTGAAGGGAATTCTGCTTCCGAATCCTCCGCAAGGCCTCGTTCCCATCGATTCCAGGTAAGTTGATATCCATCAGGATCACTTCAGGCTTCTCTTGTTGCGCTTTCTTCACCCCTTCTTCACCCGTCGAAGCAACAATGACATCGTACCCTTCAACGCGAAGAAGGGCCTCGAGGATCTCTAAAGTATCGGGCTCATCATCGACGATGAGAAGCCTTCCCTTCGGGCCTTTATGAATGGAGGACTCTTCCATCTTGACTCTCCGTAGCTCGGGGGATGGTGAAATAGAAGGTAGATCCCTTCCCCACCTGGGATTCCACCCAGATCTTGCCGCCATGTTCCTCAACCAGCCGTTTCGTGATGGCCAGTCCTAAGCCTGTTCCGCCATATTTCCCGGTTTCGACCTGAAAGAATTCGTCAAAGACTCTTTCCACCTTATCCTTCGGGATACCGATCCCAGTGTCTCGAACCAGATGGAGGACATAGTCATCCTGTCGGCGAGCGATGACCGTGATCTGGCCTCCCTCTGAAGTAAATTTAATGGCATTGGAAATGAGGTTCACGAGGATATCATGGTACCCGTTCCTGTCGGCGTGGACATAGAGGTCTTTTGGTACGTCGAGTTGGATGGCCACATTCTTATCCCCTGGCTTGACCTCATTGATGTACCCTCTCACCACTTCAGAGAGATGGAGAACTTCCCGATGGAAGTGAAGACGCCCAGATCTGAGCCGGCTTAGATCAAGCATCCGATCGATTCTCATTTGGATTCGGGTCGTATTCCTCTGGATGGAAAGGAGGTAGGATTTTAGGTAGTCAGGCAGGGTTCCTCCCTTCTCGGAGAGAATGAAGTCGATGTTGGCCTTGATGATCGTGAGAGGGGTCTTCAGCTCGTGGGAGGCGATGCCAATGAAGATCAACTTGGTCACATCCACATCCTTTAATCTACGGTTCACCATGTCCAGTTCCTTCTTGGTCGATTCAAGTTCTTTGAGGACATTCTGGTTCGATGTCTTCAACTGGTTCAATTCCTCAAGGGTGTCCTCCATGAGCTGGGTTCGTTCATCCACTTTTCTCTCGAGATCTTCTCTGGATTTCTTGAACTGGAGGGTCATCTGGTTGAAGACCCTGGACAGATCTCCGATCTCATCCTTGGACCGGATGTCAACCGTCTGAGCCAAGTCTCCTTTTGCCGCTTTCTCTGCGGCTGTGAGCAAATTTCGAATGGGTTGGAAGGAGATCCTCCCAAGGATGAAGGTGAACAAAATACCTACACCGATGAGCCCGAGGCCGATCAGGATGATGTTTCTTCTCATCCCAAGAATTCGATCCGTCAATGGTGAGAGA
Source organism: uncultured Syntrophaceae bacterium (assembly GCA_964518775.1). Taxonomy (GTDB): domain Bacteria; phylum Desulfobacterota; class BSN033; order BSN033; family UBA1163; genus JACAEX01. The sequence goes on along the minus strand of CAZFJD010000088.1, from coordinate 840 downwards.
GAAAGCCCGATCTGTAGAGTTCCAATGGTTTGGCCGTCTTCAGATTGAATAGGCAGGGTGACTTCGTATGCGAGATTGAGATCAGGAGAATATCCCTTCTTCACGGCATGGGCCAGTTTATCTCCAGAAGGATCTAAGACGGCACAGAGGACGATGTCCTTATCCTCCACGATGCCCTCTACCGTACGTTGCAAAGAGGCACGATCCAATTGGTCAATCCCTTGTCGGACAGGATGGTAGAAGCTTCTGGCGATCGATCTTCCATGATTTTCCAATTGGCTTCGGTGAAAGGTCATTTCCCCAGTGAGATAGAAGTATCCAAAGGCCGTTGAACCGACTACGGCGAAGCAGATCATTGCGACGAGAAATTTGACCGTCAGACTGATGCGAAATGGAGAAAAAGATTTAAACGGGTTCATAGACGCAGTAAGGTTCCTCTGCCATATAGTCCCCGAGGCTTTCGTAGGCTCTGGCCCGACAGCCTCCGCAGACTTTTCGGAACTCACACCTTCCACATTTTCCTTGGTAGCCATCGGTATTGCGGAGATTCCGGAAGACCTCCGAAACGGCCCAAATCTCCTGAAAAGGTTTTCCCCTTACGTTTCCGCAATCCAATTCGAGATAGCCGCAGGGTTGAACCTGACCGAGATGGGAGATGAAGCAGAAGGAAATCCCGGCCAAACACCCCCGGGTCATGGCATCCAATCCCTCCCTCTGGTGGACAATCTTTTTCCCCTCTCTTTTAGCCTCTTGTCGGAGGATGCGGTAGTAGTGAGGGGCACAGGTGGCCTTGAGTTGAAGGGGCACCTGATCCCTCTGCTCATAGAACCAGCGAAGGGT
>CAZFJD010000087.1:0-11205 GCA_964518775.1 uncultured Syntrophaceae bacterium | reverse complement strand
TTCACTCCACCTCACCCTCGGCCTCAAACTTGCCCTTCCCTTCTTCTTCCATCTTGCGAAGGAGCTTTTTCTCAAACTCCAGTGCTGAATCGTATCCCATCACTTTTAGCAGGTGATTTCGGGCAGCGACTTCGATGATCGTCGTCAGATTCCGAGCGGGTGTCACAGGGATTTTCAGCATGGGGAGTTCGATGCCGAGAATCGGGTATTTTTCCTCCTCAAACCCCAAACGGTCATATTCTCGGCTCGCATCCCACTCCATCAATTCCAGAACCAGTTCGATCTTCTTCTGCTCCCGGATGGCCTCGACCCCGAAAAGGCTCCGAATATTGATGATCCCGAGACCACGGATCTCCATGTGATGTTTGATGACCTCAAATCCGCTGCCGATCAGAGAGGAGGGAGATCGCTTTTGGATATGGACCATATCGTCCGCCACCAATCGGTGACCCCGAAGGATCAGATCCAAAGCACACTCGCTCTTCCCGATCCCGCTCTTCCCAAGAATGAGGATGCCAACACCAAAGACATCCATGAGCACCCCATGGATGCTTGTGGTGGAGGCGAGTTTCTCCTCCAGGTACTTGGAGACCCGCTCAATAAAGTCGCCCGTGATGAGGTTTGTTCGAAACAACGGAATTCCCTTCTCATCCGCCTCTCGGAGGAGAAGTTCGGGGATCTCCAGATTCCGGGTGACGATCAAGCAGGACAAATCGAGACTACAGATCTGATGGATCACTGCTTCCTGTTGCTCTGAAGAAATCGTTCCGAAGTAGGCCATCTCTGTATTGCCAATGACCTGAAGGCGTTCCGGATCGACGAATTGAACAAAACCGGTTAAGGCCAGTCCCATTTTTTGGACCTGTGCGTAGGTGATCCTCTTCTTCAGGCCCTTTCTCCCAGCCAAAAGAGTTAGGCCCAAATCGTGTTCTCTATCTTGCTCCATCTCTTGAACCAGGATGCTATTCATCAGTAAAACCAATCTCAAATTCCAAAGCTCAAAGTTCAAATGGTTTTGTCTATATAAATACAGTAATTGAGTCATTAGTCATTGAATGACCCAATGACTGAATAACTTAATGACTAAAATTGGATTTTGACATTTGAAATTTAGTCCCTTAGTACTTCTCATCCTCTTCGGAGATGATTTGGAAGAGTTCCTTTCGGGACGAAGCTCCCATCAATCGCTTCTTGAAAGATGCGTCCTTTAACAGCGTGACAATACGGCTCAGGAGTTTCAGGTTGTCCACCGCCGAATTTTCCGGAGCCATGACTAAAAAGAAGAGTTGGCTGGGACTCCGATCGATGGAGTCAAAATCGATGCCCTTGATCGAACGGCCAAAGGAGATGAAGAATCGCTTCAACTTTTTCAACCGGCCGTGCGGAATGGCAATCCCCTCTCCAATGCCTGTGGATCCCAGTTTCTCCCTCTCAAGGAGCACCTGGAGCAACTCCTCCGCAGAAGCCGCTCGGCATGGCTCGACCAGAACACTCGACAGTTCCCTCAGGATAGAACGCTTATCCGCCCCCTGGAGGTCTGGGATCACCCATTCTTCTTTTAGATAATCGACAATCTTCATCACTTCCTCTTCTGTCCATCCCTCATTCGAGCCGGGGCTCCAACCATTCGTAGCCTCCCTCCTTGCTGCGATGGAGCACGTTCATCCGCCCAGATTCAGAATTGATAAAGACCAAAAAATCCTGTTGTGAAAGATCCAACTGGGCTACCGCTTCCTCGAGAGACATGGGCTTGGCAAGGATCCGTCTTCTCTTGGTGATCGAAGGAATCCCCATCTCTTCTCTGCTTTGAAGCAGCCCCGCACTGACTCGACTGGAACCCCTCGAAGAAGAGAAGTCACCCCTCTTTCGCCTGGCTTTCCCTCGCCGTTCGCGGATTTGCCGCTCTGCCTTCTCCACCATCTGATCGATGGCGGCATAGAGATCGCTGTTTCTCCCTTGGCTATTGAGGGTCACCCCATCCCCGATGACGGTGATTTCTGCGATATGCCGAAACTTTTCTGCCGAGAGGACCACACGGACCTCCCTTGGATTCACAATATATTTTTCCAATCTTTGAACCTTCTCCTTCACATAGTCCTTGATCGGTTCGTCCGTTTCCATATGACGGAACGTTACTCCAATTTGCATCGGTTCACTCCTTCCCAAGTATTAAAACAAAAAATCCAAATGTCAAAACCCAAATGTCAAATGAATGTTAAAGTTCAAATCTCAAATTCATTTACATTTGCTTTTTGCGTTTGACATCTGAATTTTGGCATTTGATATTTATCTATTTTTTAAATAACCTTTCTCCGCTCATTGGAAGAAAGGATTTTCATCAACTCCCGGTATTTCGAAATCGTCCTCCGTGCGATATGGATATCCATCCCTTTCAGAATCTGGACGAGCTTCTCATCACTGTATGGTTTTCTCGGATCCTCTTTGGCGATGATCTCCCGGATGAGATTCTTAACGCTCTCCGAGGCCAAGGTCTCCCCCTGGCCAGACGTGATCCCTGCATTAAAGAAGAACTTCAACTCATAAATTCCTTGAGGGGTATGAACGTATTTGTTGTGAGTGACTCGGCTGATGGTGGACTCATGCATCTGGATATCTTCTGCCACATCGCGAAGAACGAGGGGCTTGAGAAACTGGATTCCTTTATCCAAAAATTCTCTTTGAAACGTGACGATGCTCTTGGTCACCTTATAAATCGTTCTTTGACGCTGATGGATGCTTCGGATCAGCCACAGGGCTGATCGGAGCTTGTCTTGAATATATTTTCGATCCCCTTCAAGCGGACCCCGGCTTTTGTTAAGAATATTCCTGTAGAGGGAACTCACTCTCAACCTGGGGATATCATCATCATTCAGATAGATCACATACTCGCCTTCCACCTTATAGACATAGACATCAGGGACGATCTCCTGGACGACTTCGCCTCCAAAGGCCTTCCCTGGCTTGGGATCCAGTTTGGAGATCAAAGAGACTGCACGATTCACCCTCTCGAGAGACACACCCAGCCGTTTGGCAATCGCTGGATGGTTACGGTTCTTCAGGAGGGAGAGATATTCCGAAACAATCCTCTCAGCAATCGAATCTCGCACCGACATCTGTTCCATTTGGACAAGAAGACATTCCTTCAAATCTCGCGAGGCCACCCCGACAGGATCGAACTGTTGGATTCTTCGGAGGACTCTCTCCACCACTTCTGACGGAAGATTCGCTTCCGAGCTGATATCTTCCAAGGACATCTGCAGATATCCATCCTCATCCAAATTTCCGATGATCCATAAGCCTGCCCTCTCTTCTTCAGGTGTAAAGCGGTTGAGCTGGAGTTGCCAGTAGAGATGGTCAAAAAGGGTTGTCCGCTTGGTGAGAAAATTCTCAAAGGAAGGCCTCTCCTCCCCGTCCTGATAGCTCTGCCTCTGATATGGGGTCAGGCTATAATTTTCAAGATAGCTCTCCCAGTCGAAATCACCCGAACCTTCCCCCTCTCCTTTTACTTCGATGGTGTGCTCGGTATTGAGGGTGGGCTTCTCTTCGGCCTGTTCGGTTCTGGGCTCCTCAATCTCGGTATCCTCTCTCTCCTCCTCCGCCTCTTCCAGAAGCGGATTTTCCTTCATCTCCTGATTGATCAGATCCACCAGCTCCAGCCGTGTCAATTGGAGAAGCCGAATGGCCTGCTGGAGCTGAGGAGTGATGACCAGCTGTTGGACAAGTTTTGGAGCCTGTTTGATCTCTAACGCCATTTCAATTCCATGACATGACGATGAACGTTAAACGATGAACCGTACATTATCTTTTTTGTCCACCGTTCATTGTTCATCGTCCATCGTTCTATTTGGTTCTATTTAACTCAAACCCCTCTCCTAAATAAATTTTTCTCGCCTTATCGCTCCGGGCAATACTCTCTGGGTTCCCTTCCTCCAAAATGCACCCCTCATTCAGAATATAGGCTCGGTCGCAAACCCCTAATGTTTCCCGCACATTATGATCTGTTATTATAATTCCAATCCCCTTTGATTTCAATTGACGGACAATGGACTGAATATCCAGCACCGCAATAGGATCGATTCCTGCAAAGGGCTCATCTAAGAGCATGAAAAAAGGTGAGAGCACCAGGGCCCGGGTAATCTCCACCCGCCTCCGTTCCCCACCCGAAAGGCTATAAGCCTTTTGCCTACGAAGGGAGGATAGTCCCAATTCGTCCAACAGTCCTTCTAACCGGTTCTTCCTCTCCTCTTTGGGAAGGGAAAGGGTTTCCAAAATCGCAACGAGGTTCTCTTCTACGGTCAGCTTTCTGAAGACCGACGGTTCCTGTGGGAGGTAGCCGATCCCCTTTCTCGCTCGCAGATACATAGGCAGGGAGGTGATCTCTTCATGGTTCAGGAAAATCTTTCCATGGTTCGCTTTAAGAACCCCAACGATCATATAGAAGATAGTGGTCTTCCCTGCACCGTTGGGGCCCAGAAGTCCGACCACTTCCCCCCCTCGGATTTCGATACTTACACTATCCACCACCTTCTTGTGACCAAATGATTTCTCCAAATTCTCACATGAAAGATGAGACATCGCCCCTTCGCTTCCTTTGGCTCATGGCGTATAGAACATGGCAGATGGTTCATGCCTATTTCATTAGCTATTCGCTATCAGCTATAAGCTATGATCTATTTTTTACGTTCCTCTTTTGAAGTGGGCGTGATGTGGGTAGTGACCCGGCTTCCCTTCCCTCCTTCAACGACGGTTCGCTCCTCGTCGACATAGAAGATCACCCGTTCTCCCCGGATCACATTCTCTCCCTCACGAACCACTGCCTCTCCATCCAATACCACTCTGTTCTCATCCTGTTGGAAGGTGGCCTTCTGACTGGTTGCCCTCCGTTCCAGCTGAACGATCTTCACGTTACCGGTGGCGATGACCTCTTTCATCTTCTTCGTATTCCCGTCATAAATGATGACCAAAGTATTCGCGTAGAGGGTCGTGTCTTCCTGCTTGGCCACCACGTTTCCCTTGAAAGTGACCGTGTTCTGCTTCTGATTCGCCTCGACGGTGTCAGAGGTGATATCGATCGGCTGATTGCTTCTGGTAAGCCCAAACCCTGTCTCTACCCCCGGCCTTTTCTCATCACCTTTCCGAACCCCTCTCTTCTCTTGGGCCTCTGTGAGTCTAAAAAAGAAAGAAAGGGAGAGTATAAGAAAAAGAATTCCAATCCCTTTGACCAGCTTCATCCTTTTCCCCCTCTTCTCCATCGCGTCTTCACGCTGTTGAGAACCTTAAAAATCTTAGCCTCCATATCCACCCAAATCCCTTTGCCCACCAGTCGGATCTGTTCTCCTTCAATCTCGACAGGATCGGAGGTGGTTACCTTCCTCTCTGAATGATGATAGGACAAGGAGTGGGTTTTCAACCGATATCCATCGCTCGAAGTCAGGATCACATCTCCAACCAACTCCATGTTCTTCGAATCCTGATACACCTTCCCTTTGTTCCCAGAAATGATGAAGCATCTCCCTTCCTTCGTAAAGAGGGTCACCTTCACCTCCTCTAACATGAGGATATTGTGATCCTCATACCGCTGGATCGACTTGGCCTCCAATTCCCAGGTTTTTCGGCCGTCTTTATCCTCCACAAATCGAATCCTCTCTAAGCGAGCGTCAGCACCGTCGGTTGAAATCTTAAAAGGGACTTCCCCATTCTCTGAGGCCTTCTTCTCATAGAGGTTCAGCCAGAGGCTGACAGACCCCACCCCAGCGATCAACACGATGCATATCAAAATGGCAATCTTAAACTTCCTCATAACCCAATAGCTCGAGCTCAAAGTTCAAAGCTCATTTCTCAGATCAAAGCGTCAAGCTCAAAGCTTAAACGTATTTTCACTTTCAGCTTTCAACTTTGAGCTTATCTTTTGCCTTGAGCCTTCTGCTTTCAGCCTGTTAGACCACCCCTGCCTTCAAAAGATCATGGAGATGGATAACTCCCACCGGAACCTTATCTCCAGCATGATTGAATACGAAAAGAGAGGTAATGGAATATTCCTCCATCCTCTGCACCGCCTTGGCAGCCATGGCTTCTTTTTCGATCCACTTTGGGTTTCTGGTCATCACCTCACGGGCCTCCCGATTCAAGAGATCGCTGAACTTCTCTAAGGCCCGTCTCAGGTCGCCATCTGTGATCACGCCAACCAGATGCCCTTCTCCGTTACAGACCCCTGTAACACCCAACCGTTTCGAGGTGATCTCAAAAATTGCATCCTTCATCAATGCTTTCTCAGAAACCATGGGGAAGGCTTGCCCAACATGCATCAGGTCCTCCACCTTCAAAAGGAGTCTTTTCCCTAACGCCCCTCCGGGGTGAAGAAGTGCAAAATCATCTTCCTTAAACCCTTTCTTCTCCATCACCGTCACCGCCAATGCATCCCCCAGGGCAAGGGTTGCTGTCGTGCTTGCCGTTGGCGCGAGACCCAAGGGGCATGCCTCCTCCTCGACGTGAATGTTGAGACATACATCTGCGGCTTTGCCTAAGCCAGATTTCGCATTTCCGGTGAGGGCGATGAGCCGATTGCCATAGCGTTTGATCAGAGGAAGAACTTCCAAAAGCTCACGAGTTTCTCCGCTATTAGAGATAGCGATGACCACATCCTCCTTCGCCAGCATCCCGAAGTCGCCGTTGAGGCCTTCTGCGGGATGAATAAAGAATGCTGGAGTCCCTGTGCTTGCGAATGTGGAGGCGATCTTTCTGCCTACCAGTCCAGATTTCCCCATGCCCATGAGAACGACTCTCCCTTTACAGTGATAGACGATCTCCACCGCTCGTGAGAAATTTTCATCGAGCCCTTCTGCCAAATCGAGGATGGAGCGGGCCTCCACTCTCAATACCCTTTTTGCCTCATCGATAATATCCACTGTCTCGCCACCCTTTTTTTCTTTCGCTTCGGATTCCACGTCCTTAAGCCTTTGCTTAACTTTCAGCTTTGAGCCTTGATCTCTCCCTGCTTTCCGCTTCTACCTTTCTCCTTTGACCTTCGACTCTTCAACTTTCGGCCCATCCCGTAACGAAGAGAGGCTTTAATGAACTCCCTGAAAAGCGGGTGAGGATCCATTGGCTTCGATCTGAATTCTGGATGGAACTGACACCCAAGAAACCACGGGTGACCATTCAGTTCCATAATCTCCACCAGTCCCTGATCAGGAGAGATTCCACTTGGCACCAATCCTGCCTTTTTCAAGACGTCCATATAGGCATTATTGAATTCGTAACGATGACGGTGTCGCTCGTGGATCAACTTCTTATTGTAAGCTTCAAGGGCACGACTTCCTTCCTCCAATCGGCAAGGATAGAGCCCCAGCCTCATCGTCCCGCCCTTTGGCGTATCGGCAGTCCTCCTCTGGACCACCTGATTCCGATCCACCCACTCCTCCAACAGATAAATGACTGGATGGGGGGTGTCTCGTTCGAACTCCGAACTATTGGCGCCTTTCAAACCGGCGCAGTGCCTCGCAATCTCAATCACCGCGCACTGCATGCCCAAACAGATGCCGAAAAATGGAACCTTCTTCTCCCTTGCGAACTGGATCGCCTTGATCTTGCCTTCAATTCCTCTCGTCCCGAACCCTCCGGGCACGAGGACACCATCTGCTCCTTTAAGGTGATGTTCAGCCCCCTCCTTACCCACCTGCTCTGAGTCGACATATCTCAAATTTACCCTTGCGTCGTTGGCAATCCCACCATGAATCAGTGCCTCGGTCAAGCTCTTATAGGACTCGATCAAACCCACATATTTCCCGACCACAGCGATCGTCGTCTCATAGCGCGGGTTCTTGACTTTCTTGGTCACCCGTTCCCATTCCTTCAAATTGGGCCGACCCGTCCAGATATTGAGCTTCCCAACGATCTTCTCATCCAGTCCTTCCTGGTGGAAAACGATAGGAACTTCGTACACGGTCGCCACATTCTTTGCAGTGATCACCGCATCCTTCTCCACATTACAGAAGAGAGCGATTTTTGCCTTAAGATCGGGGGAGAGGATTCGATCGGTTCGGCAGAGCAGAATGTCGGGTTGAATCCCTATCTCTCGAAGCTCCTTCACGCTATGTTGCGTCGGTTTGGTCTTCAGCTCACCGGCTGTCTCGATGTAAGGCACCAGAGTGAGATGGATGTAGAGTGTATTCTCTCTGCCCAATTCTCCTCGCATTTGACGGATGGCTTCCAAAAAAGGGAGGCTCTCAATGTCACCCACGGTGCCGCCCACTTCAACGATCACAATGTCCACATCCTGACCAAGGTCGAGGATTTTTGACTTGATCTCGTCGGTGATATGAGGGATCACCTGAACCGTTCCACCTAAATAATCTCCCCTCCTCTCCTTGGAGATGACCGCGTCATAAATCTGCCCCGTGGTAAAATTATTTTTCTTCGATGTCTTTACGTTTGTGTAACGCTCGTAATGTCCCAAGTCGAGATCCGCCTCTGCCCCATCGTCCGTCACATAGACTTCCCCGTGTTGAAACGGATTCATCGTTCCAGGATCCACATTGATATACGGATCAAACTTGAGCAAGTTGACCTTCAATCCCCTTGACTCAAGGAGTGCCCCGATCGATGCCGATGCCAACCCTTTCCCTAAAGAGGAAACGACCCCGCCCGTGACGAAGATATATTTTGTCCTCGTATTCACAGAAGTTTCCCCCTTTCCTCAGCACGAACAAGGGGAAGCTAAGAATCTCTCGATCAGCTCAAACCCTTTCTCAATAAAGATCCCAGCCTTCTTGGCAGAAACCTCATCAAATCCTTCGATCGGAGCCTCCTTGCCCCTGACTTCCGCGGGATAGATCACGTAAGGAACAGGATCAGCAGTATGTGTTCTCACCGAGAGGGGAGTGGGATGGTCTGGTAGGACCAAGATCCTATACCTTTCGAAATCACTCATCCCTTTCAAAATCGCACCTACAATCTTCTCATCAAAAGCCTCTATCGATTCGATCTTCAACCGGAGATCACCCATATGGCCGGCCTCGTCAGGCGCCTCCACATGGACGTAGACGAAGTCTTTCTCCTTCAAACCTCTCAGTGCATACTGAGTCTTCCCTTCATAATTGGTGTCGAAGTATCCTGTGGCACCCGGAACCTTCAAAACTTCCAGTCCTGCGAGGATCCCAATCCCTCTGAGAAGGTGGACCGCTGAAATCACATAGCCTTCCACCCCGAATCGCTCCTTCAGTGTGCTCATCTGGGGTGATCGGCCCTGTCCCCAGAGCCAAATGGAGTTGGCTGGTTTGAGACCCTTTGCCTCACGAGCAAGATTAATGGGATGGTTTTTGAGGAGACGTTGAGACTCGCTCATCAAGCTAAGAATTTTATCCCCTCTTCCTTTCTTGGGGAGGAAGGGAGATATCTCTTTGCCGATGATGTCATGAGGTGGAGTCAGCTCAAGTTTCTCCAGATCTGAATATTTTGTAGCCCCATCCTTTAAGACCGTCAAATGGCGATAGCTCACCCCTGGATAAAATTGGATGTCGTTCGTCCCCATTGCCTGATCTAAATAGAGGATGATCTCTTTCGCCTCTTCGTCGGTGATGTGCCCGGCAGAGAAATCCTCCATCATGGTTTTGTTTCCATCACCTCTTAGAGTGACAAGGTTGCAACGGAAAGCAAGGTCGTCCGATTTGAGCCTTACCCCGAGACTGGCTGCCTCTAAAGGACCTCTGCCGGTGTAATAACGGATGGGATCGTACCCAAAGATTGAAAGGTTGGCAATCTCACTTCCTGGGTTGAAGCCATCAGGGATTGTTCTGACCAAACCGATCTCGCCATGCCTTGCCAACCAGTCCATATGAGGAGTCTTGGCGACCATCAAAGGGGTTTTTCCCTTGAGGCCTTGAACTGGGTAATCGGCCATTCCGTCTCCGACAATCACCACATACTTCATTTCATCAATCTTCTCCCTCTACCTTATAAACCCTAAATATACCAAAAACTTACAAATGTCAAATGAAAATCGAAAATTGCAAGCAAAAGATATGCCAAATTTTTTTAAGGCGGGGCTGAAGGTTAGGGGGGAAGAAATCTTATATGGAGTGGGTGTGCCTTCTTCTATTCAAAGCTGGCAACCTCAACAGCAAAGCTTGCCCTACGGGTCCAATTAATCTCCTCTATTGAGCAGAGGACGATGGCGTAGGGCGAAATGAGAGCGTCACCTCCGCGGAATTCCTTACCTCGGCTGTATATTTACTGGTGACCCCCATCGCTTCGACGGACGCAATCACTGATCACAGGTGACTATCAGTTGCCCGCTTTAACATGTTTTCTTGGGCGCTCCAGCTTTCTGGGAGCAAGACGGACAATCTTGTGGCCAGAAGCTATCTGAACGTGTCGCAGGTCGGCGCAGATTGTAGAAAGATCGCCTTGAAATTTCTGTGTATGTTCCATTCGGTACTTTCGGACTTCCTCAACAATCGGGTCTTTCATTTCATAACCTCCATTAGTTCTTCGGGCGAACAAATCTCAGGACATGCGTATCCCTCATCCTCAACAACTCCTCTAACCATCCTGCGGGTAAACGGATTGTTCATGTGGGCAAAATTCCACGTGATGATAACTTCGATACCGTTGACAGTAGCGACAGCAATATGAAGGGCGTCTTCCGGGTACTCGGCAGATATCGCACGTCTCGCAATAATCTTCTCGGCAAGAGATCGGGCTTCATCGTCTATATCAAGCATCGGAAATGGCTCAATCGCTTCGACACGCATTTTGGCCTGGTCGGCATCGCCTCTTTTAGCCTCCTCAAACACAAGTGCTGAAATGTAGGTATCATACTTGGTGGAAAGTTCAGGCCAAAGCTCTCTGGTAGCCTCTTGATGACCGGCAACCATGATGTCACGGCTTGGTTTGGCAGTGAGATAACTCACCACGGTTGTTTCAACGTATACTCGTTTTTTCATAAGCATAATAATAACACATCCCAAGACAAAATAACGGGAAAAATCCCCTGGTACCTAACATTTTGAATGGGGGTTAGCCAGCTGTTCTTGGTTCTCATGGTTGTCCGCCCGCAATGAGCAGATAACGTGTTCGGGGACAGACGAAGTCCGAAGGTTTTTGGGGATACGTTTGTGCCGTCGTTAGGCGAACTCGTCGCGTCATAGCTCATATGGTATAAAGAATCTCTTTTCATCATCGATATATTGAACTTCAGGCAAACCG
>CAZFJD010000086.1:0-11290 GCA_964518775.1 uncultured Syntrophaceae bacterium | reverse complement strand
CTTCAGGGAGGAATTAGCTTTATACCGGCAGTGATCGGGCTCTTTGCAGCCGCCGAGGTTTACAACCAGATTTCCATGAGACGTTATGAAATCGGGATTGTAACTGATAAGGAAAAAACCAAAAAGGTGAAGGTAAAACTGCCATCGATTTCTGAGTTGTGGCCGATTAAGTGGAGTATGCTTAGATCTGCCATCGTCGGAACATGGATTGGTATTCTCCCAGGGGTAGGTGCCACGACAGCAGCGATCGTGGGTTATGCCACGGCAGTGAGATTTTCCAAACATCCAGAAAAATTCGGAACAGGCATCATCGAAGGGGTCGCTGCTCCTGAGACAGCCAACAATGCTGCAACAGGAGGGGCCATGGTTCCCCTTTTGGCCCTTGGTATCCCTGGAAGTGCAACCACAGCCATCATGATCGGCGCTTTCTATCTTCATGGTCTCCAGATCGGACCGATGTTTCTTCAGCAGCATAAACCTCTTGCCTACACAATATTCGCTGGGATGGCCCTTGCGAATGTGATCTTTTTTATTCTGGGTTTTTTTGCAATCAAGGCCTTTGCGAAAGTTCTTGAGCTCAGATATCCTTATCTGGCGGCCAACATTCTTGCCTTCTGTGCAGTGGGTGCAGCGGCTATGGGAGATATCTATGGTATGAAGATGATGTTTATCTTTGCACTCCTTGGTTTTTTCATGGAGAAATACGGATACCCGGTTGCACCCATGGTTCTTGGATTGGTCCTTGGCCCCATTGCCGAACCCGGGCTCAGAAGGGCCTTTTTGATTGCTGATTACGATGTCTGGCTGGTATTGACAAGACCTATTACAGCCTTCTTCCTGATTCTATCGATCCTTTCTCTCCTCACCCCTGTCCTTCGGAATCTTTTCTCCCGCAGAAAAAAGCATGAGATGATGGATATCAAAAGGGAGGATTAGAAAGTGAAGGTGGGCCCTATGCCCCATCCAGGGTATGGTGTTCAGCCTTTCGATACCAAGAGGCAGGGTCGATAAGGTATTCCTCCGTATCCCTTAGGGATAGATAATGCTCGTTCTCGATCTTTGAGAGAAGGTCAAAGAACTGCTTCTCTTTCGGATCAGGAACCTGGTCTCGGAGGTCGGCATAGTACTTTGCACCTTTCGCCTCAAAATCGAGGGCTGTGCGGACAGCCTCCAGGTCGTCAGAATCTCCTTTGGATGGCTCATCAACCTTCTTGAGGAATTCGACAAGAACGTCCTTCACGATCGTCTCTTTTACCTTAAGAGGGACTGTTTCAGGCCATTTTTCTTGTTTCTCCCATTTTTGATGGAGTTGTTTTAGCCGTTCGTAATGTTCCAACTCCTCGTCTCCAATCTGCTGGAACATGGCTTTGCCGAGAGAATTTTTTGTTCTCATGGCATTTTTAAGATAGAATTCCCGCTCTCTCATCTCGTTATTGAGAGCCACCTCCAAAGCATTCAACCTTTCTTTCTCCTTCATCCCTTGATCCTCCTTTCTCTTTAACATATACCATAGAGGACATCCTGGATGCCATATGAAACTCTTCCGAAGGGTTGACTGTTCGGTAAATTCTTATAAAATGATAGAAAGAAAGAGGAAAGGAGGGCGCCGTTGGAAGATCGGATATTAGTCGTCGATGATGAGGAGGTGATCTGTAGTATCCTCGCTCGGAGGCTCTCCAGGGAAGGGTATGTCTGCGTCACGGCAAACAATGGGAGAGAAGCCCTCAGGTATTTTTACAAGGATCCTTTTTCCCTCATTATTTCTGATATCAAAATGCCCGAAATGGATGGCCTCGAGTTATTAAAAAGAGTCAAGGCAATGAATCCAAAGATGATGGTGATCGTGGTCACTGCCTATCCGGACATTGATTTGGCAGTGGAGGCAATGCGACTTGGGGCTTATGATTTTATTATAAAACCTGCTGACTTGGATTTGATGATCCTGAGTGTCAATAAGGCTCTTGAGAAGAAGAGATTGGAGGATGAGATTTCGGCTTACCACTCCCGTCTGGAGAAATTGGTGGAAGAGAGGACTTCAAAACTTCAACAGGCCTACCGGGTTTTGAAGAAGGCCCATCTGGATTCCGTAAAGGTTCTTGCAGAGGCGATCGACGCGAAAGACCCTTATACTCGAGGGCACTCCGATCGAGTGACAAGGATGAGCTTGAAGATCGCCTTCCAAATAGGTTTCACTGAGGATCAGCTGGAGAACTTGGAATATGGAGCACTTCTTCATGACATCGGTAAGATTGGCATCAAGGATGAGGTGTTGCAGAAGCCGACTGCCTTGAACTCCAAAGAGTATCAATACATTCAGGAGCATCCATTGATTGGGGTTAAGATTGTGGAGGGGCTTGATTTTTTTAAGGATAAGATCCCTGTGATTCGTCATCACCATGAGCATTTCGACGGAACTGGATATCCGGATGGACTGGTGGGCGAGGCTATTCCTCTCGAAGCAAGGATCATCGCAGTTCCAGACGCTTTCGATGCGATGACCAGTGCGAGGCCTCACCGCGGGATGATGCCCCTTCAAGACGTCCTGATGGAGCTGGAGAAGTGCAAGGGCACACAGTTCGATCCTCGCATTCTGGAAATTTTTCTGCATGAAAAGATCTATAAGCTATAGTACTTTGCTGGAATAATGGAATAGTGGAATGATGAAAAAGAGACTTTGTTTTTTAAAAAAACCATTATTGATAGTCTGGCAAAAAGTCTATCAATCTGTCACTCCTGCGAAAGCAGGAGTCCAGAAGTATTTGAATTCCCTGGATTCCCGTTTTCACGGGAATGACGACAATGGGCTGAATCGGACTTTTTACGAGTTCACAATTATTCCGTTTTTCCAATATTCCAACATTGCGTAGGATGAAGGTCGTACTATCGATAGGTTCTATAAATTCCGAACAGGTCAAGTGTTAAGGTTATGCCGGCAAATCTAACCCCGCAATACTTAGAAGCAGAAGCCAAGTTCAAACAGGCCAAGACCGTTCCCGAAAAGATCAAGGCCCTTGAGGTCATGATGGCCGTCATCCCCAAACATAAAGGGACCGAGAAACTTCGGGGCCAGCTCAAGAGCCGGATGGCCAAGTTAAAAGAGGAGCTACAAAAGAGGCCCACGCTCGGAAGGGCGGAGCAGGCCTATAACATTAAAAGGGAGGGGGCAGCCCAAGTGGTTCTTCTGGGAGTTCCCAATTCTGGGAAGTCAACCCTCTTCTCTCAAGTCACGCATGCCTTCTCTGAGGTGGCGGACTATCCTTTCACCACACAGAAGCCCATTGCCGGAATGATGAAGTTTGAAAATATTCAGATTCAATTGGTAGATACCCCACCCATTCAATTGGATCATATCGAACCCGGGCTATCGAACCTCATTCGGAATGCGGATGCTCTCCTCCTCATTATTGACCTTACTGAAGACCCTGTCTTCCAGATGGAAATCCTTCAGGAGGAATTGAAACAGATGAAAATAGAGATCGTGGGGAAGGGGTCAACTCCCTCACTTGAGGGGGGATGGGGTTCTAAAAAGGCCCTCCTCCTTGGAAATAAATGCGATGTCAGCAATGCAATGGGAGGATACCGGATATTTGAGACTCGTTTCAAAGACACCTTTCCCATCTTGCCCATCTCTGCCAAAGAGGGAATGAATGTTGAAGAATTGAAAAAGGAGGTCTATCAACTTCTCGAAATTATCCGGATTTACACAAAGGTTCCTGGAAAGGAACCAGATCTTACGGAACCTGTTATTCTTAAAATGGGAAGTACTGTGGGTGATGTCGCCCTTTCGATCCATAAGGACTTCTTTGCTAAACTTCGATATGCAAAGATTTGGGGCTCTGGGAAGTTTGATGGACAGATGGTCAAGCGGGATCACCAGATTAATGAGGGTGATGTGATTGAACTCCATATTTAATTAGTCGGCAGTCTCGTAGTTTCATAGTCTGATAGTCTCATGGTCTTTGAATAGTTATTGACTATTTGACTAATAGACTACATGACTATGTGACTGATGACCAATGACTCCGAACTTCGGGTGGTGGCCTTGATAACGAGAAGACTTTTGTTAAGGTATCTTTTAGGAGTCCCTTTCCTCTTCTCCTTTCCCCTCCATGTCCGGGAGATCAGGGCAGATCTTCCCACTCCTTCAAGAGATAGAGGACAGAGTGCCGTCGCCGATTTCTTCAAAGGAGAAGAACTTTTCTATGAGCTTGGGCTCTGGCTGTTTAAACGAGTAGCCTTGGGGAGGTTGAGTTTTAAGGAGACGGAGAAAAAGGGGCATTATCTGGCCATTCTTCAAGCAGAGACGCTGGGCCTCTTAGGATGGGTCGCTCGTTATCGGGTGGATACCTATCGGTCTATGATGGAAGAGATCGATGGAGGAAGGCGCCTCAGATCCTTATCGTTTGAAGAGGATGTGAAGGTCGGGAGCAAATTGAGGAAGAGAACTCACCTCTTCGATTATCAGAAGAGGAGGTGGATTCAGCTCAGGCAAAGAAAGGATGGGACGATGCAGAGGATCGAGGAAGAGATCCCTCCAGGGTTGGTCTACGATGATTTTCTTACGGCCTCTTACAATTTCCGTTATGGTGTTTACGGCGAGATCGAAAAGGGAAGGAAATATACGGTGACGACCTTTCCGCGAAAGGGCTCTTCTGTTTATGAAGTGAGAGTCGCTGGACAAGGGGAGGAGGAAAAGAGAAGAAAAGCAGAAAAGTCCAAAGATGGGAAGGATTTCTTTGTCAGACTCTTTTTGGATCCTGAAGTGACCCATTCGAAAGAAGGTCTCATTGAGGGATGGTTGTCGAAAGAATTTTACCCGATCGAGGGAACGATCAAAGATGTCATTCTCTTTGGAGATGTCAAAGGAACACTCATCAAGAAGCTGAAGGCTGAAAGCTGAAAGCCAAATTCCTGCTTTGAGCATTGAACTTTCAACTTTGAGCTTAATTTTACAAAACATGGATACCCAATCAAGGTATTTCAGGGTCCGCCGAAAAGATATTGCTTATTTCAAATTCATCATCGAATCGTACGAAGGGATGGCCGTTGTGAGAACAAAAGATCCTCACGAGGCGATCATTGAGCTGATGGTGGCTCCGGGATGGGAAAAGGATGTTGAGGAGGTTTTAGAAGGGCTCCGTAAAGAGATTCATATTGAACCTCTATCGCCAAGTATTCATTAATCACATGTCTTAATGACAAATGTGAAAATCCCAATGTCAAATGAATGTCAAAGTTCATGGTTCGACAAACTCACCATGATTTTATTCGTCAATGTTTTCAAGCCGTCATCCTGAGCTTGTCGAAGGATGGGCTTTGGATTTGATTTGAAATTTGAACTTTGGCATTTGTCATTATTAAATTCGAGTTCAGGTGAACAAATTGATCGATCAAATTCCATACGAGAAAATTTTAAAAGAAGCTCTAAGAGAGGGAGGAGAGTTTGCGGACCTTTATTTTGAGCAAACCCGTTCCGTCGTCATCGTTTGTGAAGAAGATCGAATCGAAAAAGTGATTTCAGGTCTGGATAGAGGCGTAGGACTTCGAGTCCTGGTTAGCGGAAGGACAATCTACAGTTTTACAAATCAGATCTCAGAAGAGGCCCTCTTTGGTTTAGCCGGTAGGATTCGCCGTGTGGTAAAAGAGAATGGAGAAGAGAGGATGATCGCTCACATTCATCCTCTTCCGTCCTCCCATTCGAACGTCTCCGTTGAAAAGTCTTCTTTTCTAATTGAGAGAAATCCCAAGGAAGTCTCCATTGGTGAGAAGGTTTCTGTCGTGAAGAGGGCGAACGATGTGGCTCGAAGACTTAATTCCCATGTTCAACAGGTAAGGGTCCTCTATCGGGACGTGAGTCAGATCCTTTCCATAGCAAATTCGGATGGAGTGGTGACGAAAGGAGAGAGGATAGGGACGATCTTTTCTGTTCAGGTGGTCTCTGCGAAAGGAGATGTTATCCAGACAGGATATGAGCCTGCAGGTGGGACGCTGGGGTTTGAACTGTTCGATATTCATTCTCCAGAGGAAGTGGCCGAGGTGGCGACAAAGAGGGCCCTTCTCATGCTATCAGCAAG
The DNA here is from genome assembly GCA_964518775.1 of uncultured Syntrophaceae bacterium. GTDB lineage: Bacteria > Desulfobacterota > BSN033 > BSN033 > UBA1163 > JACAEX01. Next base: position 5,216 of record CAZFJD010000086.1, on the reverse strand, counting down.
AAAGGCGCCCATGGGAAGAATGGCTGTCATCCTGTCAAGCGAAGCAGGAGGAACGATGATCCATGAAGCCATCGGCCATGGTTTGGAGGCTGATTTGGCTCAACAAGGCCTCTCCGTCTATTCAAAGAAGGTGGGTGAAAGAGTGGCCTCGCCACTGATCACGGTGGCGGATGATCCGACCCTCCCCCAAAAGAGAGGCTCCTATGCCTTTGATGATGAGGGCGTAGCCTCTCGAAGGACCATCCTGGTGGAGGAAGGAATCCTGAAAGGTTATCTTTACGATCAGCTCACCGCCTTAAAGGATGGAGTGCAATCCACTGGAAATGGAAGAAGAGAGTCTTATCAACATAAGCCCATTCCAAGGATGAGTAACACTCTCATTCTTCCGGGGAAGACGGAGCCGGATGAGATCATCCGTTCTGTAGAAAAGGGATTATTTGTTAAGAAGATGGGTGGAGGGCAAGTCAATACCGTCAACGGAGATTTTGTTTTTGAAGTGGGTGAGGGATATTTAATTGAGAAAGGCGCACTGGGAGAGCCCGTTCGGGGAGCGATTCTCACAGGCAATGGACCTCAGGTTCTAAAAGAGATTGATATGGTCGGCGATGACCTTGGATTCGGTATCGGAACTTGCGGAAAAGATGGGCAAGGGGTCCCGGTCTCCAGCGGCCAACCGACCTTGAGAATTCCTGAACTGGTTGTGGGAGGGCAACAGGAAAGCTCGTAATTAAGAGGAGGGAGGAAGTTTTTCTAATTTAACTTTTGAGATCCTCTGGCCCACCATTTCTACAATACGGATTCTTTTCCCTTCGATCTCCACCATATCGCCCGTCTGAGGAATCTTTTGCAGAGTTGTCATCAAGAACCCTCCAAGGGTTTCATATTCCGGTGATTCTGGAAGTTGAATGTGATAATCTTCCCTTAAGTCCCTTAGGCTGATCGATGCATCGATGAGCATGGTTCCGTCTGGGAGTTGAATGAAAGGGCTCTCTGTATCGTATTCATCATGGATCTCACCGACGATCTCCTCGATCAGATCCTCGATGGTCACAAGACCAGAAACCCCGCCATATTCATCGACGGCTAAAGCCATATGAATCCTCTTCTTTTGCATCTCTCTTAAGAGAAGGCTAATTTTCATAGTCTCAGGGATGAAGAAAGGAGGCTTGATGATCTTTCGGATATCGACCTGTCGGGTCTTCGCAAGGTTAGTGAGGAAGTCTTTTGCATAGAGGATCCCTCTGAGATCATTGGGCTCCCTTCCGTAGACAGGATAGCGAGAAAACTGCTCGTCTTCGATGAGCGAAAGGATTTCTTGAGGTGATTTATCGATCTGGATGGCTACCATCTGAGTGTCCGGGACCATGACCTCTTTCACGGACATGTCCGTAAATTCGAAGACGCTTTGAAGAATTTTCTCCTCCGTGGGTTCAAAAACTCCATGTTTTCCACCTTCTTTGATCAGTAGCTTCACCTCTTCCTCAGTGATGTAAGCCCTCTCAGTAAATGGTTTTCTGCCAAATGGTCTGAGGACAATGGCTGTGCTGAAAGTCAGTATTTTGACAAATATTGTGGTGGCCTTCGAAAAAGTATCGATGGTTCTTGCTGTCCAAAGTCCTATCGTTTCCGGATGCATCAAAGCGATAGACTTAGGTATGAGCTCACCAAAGATCACAGAAAAATAGGTAATGATGACAACAACGATTCCTATGGCGATGGGTTCAGCAGCGATGGAGATGGCCTTGATGGGAATGCTCTGAAGGGCTGGTTTAATAACCTTGATCGCTGTTGCACCGCCCACCGCAGAGGCCAGTACCCCGACCACTGTAATTCCAATCTGTATCGTGGCCAGAAATCGGTCTGGTTCTTCTTTCAGTCTTAAGAAGATCTTGGCATTCCTCTTTCCACTTTCGGCCATCTGTTTGATGTGGCTCTTCCTTGCTGTCACCACCGCGATCTCCGTACCAGACAAATAACCATTTAAGAGGATGAGGATAGCGATGAGAAATATTTCAGAAAAAATTTCGTGCATGGTGTACCTCCTATTCCTACATTGCGGGACTGAGGAAGGATGAAAGGGGAAGACGGATGCTGGATTCCATTAGCCTGAATCGGTTGTGGAAGAGTAGGATCCTTAGAAATTGATTCGTTTGAGCCTTTCGATTGCCTCTCTGAGCCTTTCCTCATCCACGGTAAGGGCCATTCGAATATAACCTTCTCCTGCGTCTCCAAAGCCATTCCCAGGTGTGGCAACGATTCCACCCTGTTCGAGCAGAAGTGTAGCGAACTCGGCTGATGTGTATCCGCTTGGGACTTGAATCCAGAGATAGAAGGTTGCCTTTGGCCGATCGACTTCCAAACCGATCTCCTTGAGTCCTGTTACCATGATGTCTCTTCGCCTCTCATAGATTTCGATGATTCCAGGAAGCGGGGTATCGAGGTGATTCAAGGCTTCAATCCCTGCTTCTTGGATCGCCTGGAAGAGACCAGAGTCGATGTTCGTCTTCACCTTTCCGAGACCTGAGACAATTTCAGAATTCCCTACGGCAAACCCGATTCTCCAACCCGTCATGTTGAAGGTTTTAGAGAGGCTGTGAAACTCAATTCCCAAGTCTTTGGCACCCTCCACTTCTAAAAAGCTAAGAGGTTGGTATCCATCGAAAGCGATTTCTGAATAGGCTGCGTCGTGACAGACAATTATCTGGTACCGATGAGCAAAGGCTACTACCTCTTCAAAAAAGTGCCTCTCAGCCACTGCGGATGTAGGATTATTGGGGTAGTTGATGAAAAGGATCTTCGCCTTTTCTGCTACCTCCTCGGGGATTTCGGAGAGTTTGGGGAGAAAACCAGTCTCTTTTCGAAGAGGTAGAAAGTAGGGCGTTCCGCCAGCGAAAAGGGTGGAGACGCGATAGACAGGATAGCCCGGACTCGGTACGAGTGCGTAGTCCCCTGGATTAACAAAGGCAAGAGGAATGTGGGCAATACCTTCCTTCGAGCCAATGAGGGAGAGCACTTCTGACGCAGGATCGAGCTTGACGTTGAATCTCCTTTCATACCAATGGGCAACTGCTCTTCTGAATTCGATCATCCCTTCGTAAGAAGGGTATCGGTGGTTCTTTGGATCTTCAGCTGCTTTCTTCAATTGTTCGATGATTGGCTTCGGAGTTGGGAGATCAGGGTCCCCGACCCCCAAATCAATGAGGTCCATCCCTTTCTTTCTCATCTCCGACTTCTTCCTGTCGATTTCCGCAAAGAGGTAGGGAGGAAGCTCTTCAATCCGTTTTGCCTTCTCAATCCGCATCTTTCTCTCCTTTTTTAGATTACTATTAATCTTAGGTGTTTTGGCCTCGAAATTCAAGCCAAAAGTGGTGGTGAAACAGGAGCAACAACTACCTGGTGATACCCAATGAGAAAAGGGATTTTTGTATTGACATCCCCGGTCCTTCCTTTCATAATTATAAAACTTTTAACTATAAAGATGACGCTATGAATAAGAGAACACCTCTCAGACGGATGATCTTTCTTCTCATCATCTTTTCCCTTCTTTTGGGATGCAGCAAGAAGGGTGTCAAGACAGTGGAAGGAGATCCTGAAACGCTTTATAAACAAGGGCTGGCTCGATTCAACAAAAGGGACTATCGCGAGGCCTTAAAAAGATTTGAACAGCTGAAATCGAGTTTTCCTGATAATCCGCCCTATACGGTTTGGGCTGAATTGAAGATCGGGGATTGTCATTTTTTTAAGAAGGACTATGTAGAGGCTATTGCTGCCTATGAGGAGTTTAAGAAGATCCATCCTACCCATGAGGAGATTCCTTATGTGCAGTACCAGATTGGGATGGCCTATTACAGCCAGATGCTCAGCTTTGACCGAGATCAGACCCCGACGTGGAAAGCCCTCTCCAACTTCGAATATTTAGTCGCCAATTATCCACAAAGCCTCTTCACCGAGAAGGCAAAAGAGAAGATTGGGATCTGCAGGAAGCGATTGGCCGATCACGAATTCTATATCGGGAATTACTATTATAGGAACGGAAAATTCAAGGCGGCTTCGGTTCGTTTCCAAGGTTTGACCGAAAAGTTTCCGAAGATGCCCGAAGAGGATCGAACTCTCTTCCTTCTGGGCAAGAGCTATATGGAAATCGATCAATGGGGGAAAGCTACAGAAGCCTTTAAGAGGATTGTTGATGAATATCCAAAAAGCTCCCACTACAAAGAAGCCAAGGCCATGCTCGATCGCGGGGTGCAGGAGAAAGCGACTTCCCTTCGTAAGGCAAAGGAGTCCAAGAAGAAGGATGAGAGGTTCTTGGCAGAAGCGGAGAGTGTCTATCTAATAAAATTTGAAGAAGAAAAGAGACAATCTGTTTCGTTCACCCCTTCCCCTCCTATTACCAAAGAAAGAGTTGGGCGGATTCCTTTAAAGCAAGAAATCGAAAAGATGACAATTGCAGTGGCTGAAGAGCCAAGGCAGGAGGCCCAATCCCTCTCTCCTGCTTCTTCTCAAGGGACCAGACCTGAGGTGGTGGTGCGACCAGATGGAGAGAAACGGGTGGCAGGATTGCCTAGTCCAAGTCCGCTCGTTCCGATCGACGAGGAGATCAAATCGGAAGCGAAAACCCCAATTGAAATCGAGCCGCAGGAGGAGAAGCGGGTTGCCGCATTACCAAGCATCTCCATCACAAGCAGGCCAGCCACAACTACCCCGGTCACACCCAAAGAACAGGAGCAAGCCAAGAAGGAGGTCCTCCGGGAGCCAGTGGAGCAGAAGCTCGTGGATACAGGTCAGCCCATCGATATTAGTTCTGACAAGGTGGAGACATACTCTAAGGAGAATCTGATCATTTTTAAAGGCAATGTGGTGGCTCGACAGAAGGATATGGTCATCCATGCCGACTCCTTAGAGGCGGTGATCCTTGAAGGGGGTAAGGGGATCGAGAGGATCATCGCAGGCGGGAATGTGAAGATTCAACAGGGACTTCGAGTGGCTAATTGCCAAAAGGCCGTCTTTTACAATATCGATCAAAAAGTAATTTTAACGGGCTCTCCGAGGGTAATGGAAGGAGAGAATATGGTCTCCGGAGATGAGATCATCTTTGATATTGCGCAGAATCGAATGGAAGTGAGAGGAGGATCGAGTGGCCGAGGAAAGGCGAAGATCCATCCCGGAGAGGAAGTCGAAAAGTTGAAATGATCTGAGTGGAATAGAGGGAAATAGTC
>CAZFJD010000085.1:2669-11374 GCA_964518775.1 uncultured Syntrophaceae bacterium | reverse complement strand
TCGCCCCTTTTATTAAACTTGAAAAAAATGTTACCCAGCATCATCATTTACGGTTTAGTAAATAGTGTCATTTTAGCCCTGACTGCGATGGGCTTCAGCCTCACTTTTGGCATCAGCGGAGTGGCCAATTTCGCTTACGGAGGTTTTTATATCTTCAGTGGATTCCTTGTCTGGATGCTCCTCAACTATCTTAAATTCCCTTTTATCCTTGCTATCCTTGTGACGATAGGTATTGTAGGGCTTTTGGGTTTCGTTACCTATTGGGTCATCCTTTTAAGAGTTCGTGGCATCGTCTTGTCCGAGGTCATTGCCACCTTTGCCTTAGGAGTTGGAATCCTTGAGCTCTTTCGTTGGATGGGATTTGTTACCTATGAATTCACTCTGCCGTATCTAAAGAAGGGGATGGTTTTAATCGCCGGGGTGCCTGTAGATTATCAGCGTCTCTTCATTATTGGAATTGGATTGGCCTTGGTTCTTTTCTTATATTTCTTTACTCATTATACTCGGATTGGCCTCTCCTTCAGGGGGATTGCCCAGAATGAACGCACCGCGATCTCCCTCGGTATAAAATCGGATCGTACAGCTGCCCTTAGCTTGGCCTTTGGTTCGGCGATGGCCGCCGTGGCCGCGGTTGTCATCCTTCCTCTTGGTATCATTTCAATCAATTTAGGATATGAGGTATTGCTGATCGCCGTGGCAGTAGGGATTGTGGGAGGACTGGAGAGTGTTTCCGGAATTCTCGTGGCAAGCCTCATCCTTGGATATGCTCAGGTCATCACGGGAACATATTTTAAGCCCGAGTGGATGATGGTCGTCTATCTTGCGGCAATCGTCTTAGTTCTCGCGATTAAGCCATCGGGCCTGTTTGGGAAGTTTAAAGAATTGGAAGAAAGGGTGTAAAAAATAACTATGAACTATGAACCATGAACAATGAACTGTTCATCGTTTAACGTTTATCGTTCATCGTCTATTTTATAGGTTAAGGTTTCTATGAAATTCCGGAAAGAGAGACTGGATCGTGGAATCAAAGCGAGATGCGAGGATATATTTGCTCTTTCATCTTACCGGGAGATATTATATTTGGCATTTCCAAGGGTTCTTCCGGTTGCGGCTTTGCTCATTCTTCCATTGTTGAAGGATGTTATAGGATTATATTGGGAAAAGGTTCTGGTCATCACCTGTGCCATTGCACTGCTTTCCTTGAGTTGGGATTTGATGGCCTCCGTTGGATTGATCTCGTTAGGGCAGTCCCTTTTCTTTGGCGTGGGTGCTTACATCACAGGCTTTTTAAATTATACCTTCAAATTGCCACCCATTTTAACCATTCCTCTGGGAACTCTGGGGGGAGCATTTTTCTGTACTCTTTTGCTCTTGCCAGTTCTGAGATTGAGGGGAGTCTACTTTGCCATCGTAACATTAACCTTACCTCTCCTGCTCATGCGATTCATTGAAACAACGAAAATTCTTGGGGGAACGGAAGGGATGAGCGCCCTTTCACCTCTTCCCAACCTATGGGTTGAACTGTATGTTCCTGTTCTTGGGCTGCTCGTATGTCTCTTCGGTTTTCGCAGATTGATCAATGAGGATTATGGGTTGGTTCTACAAGGGATTCGTGATAATGATCGGGCTGTCATGAGTGGAGCGATCAATATTTACTGGTTCAAAGCCCAAACCGTATTCGTTGCTGGTTTGGCAGGGGCATTTACGGGTGCCTTCATGACCCATTACTACCGATTTGTCGGAATGCCTGCTTTTGCAATGGATTATTCAATCCTACCATTGACCTGTGCTGTTCTGGGTGGAGTCGGTACCTTTGCCGGTCCAACCATCGGTGCCTTTATTCTGGTGCCTCTTTCTGAGGTCCTCCGTGCCTTTGGAACGTTGAGAGTGGTCTTCTACTCTGCGATTCTGATTATCTGCGTTGTGGGTTTGCCCGAAGGCATCTTCCACTATATACGAAGAAAGTATCACCAGTTCGAAAGAATGGTCGAGGTTGGGTAAAATGGAAGATAGGACCTTTTTAAAAGTTGGAGAGGTGAGCAAAAATTTTGGTGGAGTGGCAGCCATTGTTCGGGTGAGCTTTGATTTACAAGAGGGAGAGCTTCTGGGGATCATCGGCCCCAATGGCTCGGGAAAGACCACGCTGGTCAATCTGCTTACGGGTTTTGTGAGACCAGACTCTGGAAAAGTGATTTACCGGGGAAGGGATATTACAGGCAAAATGGCTTATAAGATAGCCGAATTGGGAATTGCCCGTACCTTCCAGATGGTAAAACCATTTTATCAATTGTCTGCCTTTAAGAACCTCATCATTCCCCTCTACTCGTCCCGTGTCAAGAAATTGAGGGGAGGGAAATATGGTGACCGGGATAATGTGGCGATTGATCTCTTGGAGGATGTTGGTTTTGAGCGCGACTCCTTCGTCCCCTACAAGGTCGCTTCCAGCCTTCCGCATGGTTATCTCAAACGTCTTGAGCTTGCACGCTGTCTGGCCCTTCGACCGGATTTACTCATCCTCGATGAGCTCTTTTCAGGGATGTCCATGTCAGAGGTGGCGAGCACTTTACCCATCATTGAAAAACTGAGCGCTGAGGGTCTCACCATCATGATGGTGGAACATCGGTTGAAGGAACTCTTCCGGATTGCCCACCGGGTCATCGTCCTAAATTTCGGATGTAAGATTGCTGATGGTTCTCCTCGCCAGGTGATGGAGAATGACGCAGTGAAGGCTGCCTACCTTGGAAGTGAGGATGAGGACTGAGATGCTTGAGATCAAGAACCTGATGGTCTTTTTTGAGAATGCCTTAGCGATTAATGATCTCAGTCTGGGAGTCCAAAAGGAAGAGATCGTTGGGGTTCTCGGTTCCAATAGCGCAGGGAAAACGACCTTGATGAACACGATCTCTGGTTTAATCATTGATATCAAAAGAAAAGAAGATCGAAAAGGAGGGGAAAGAATCACCGTGTTGGGGGAGATCAAGTTCGAGGGCGAAGAGATCATCAACACCTCACCTGACGAGAGGGTCAAGAAAGGGATTGTTCTAAGTCGAGAAAGACATCCGATCTTTCCCGACAGCAGCGTAGAGGAGAATTTGAGGATCGCTGCTTACCTCCGCAGGGATTCGGAGATAAAGAAGACTTTCGATTTTGTTTACACGGTGTTTTTGCATCTGAGAGAGATAAAAAAAAGAAAAGCTGGGTTCTGTAGCGGAGGAGAGCAACAGATGCTTGCTATCGGCATGGCCTTGATGACGAAGCCCCGGCTTCTTTTGATGGACGAACCTCTGCTCGGGCTCTCTCCGGTTCTTCAACGAGACCTGACTCGAGCGATCAAACAGATTCGAAGAGAAGGGGTGACCATTCTGGTTACTGAACAGTTTGCGAGACCGCTCTTGCCCATCATTGATCGAGGCTATGTCATCGAAAACGGGATACTCATCCTCTTTGGGACAGGAAAGGAATTAATGGATAATCCAGAAGTCAAGGCAGCGTATTTTGGGATTTAATCTCTTATAAATAAATTGTGCGCAAAATGGCAACAAAGTTATTCACTGTAAATGTGGTTTAAATATGAAGCGGTTAAAACTCTAAGTACTAAACTCTAAATTCTAAACAAACACAAAATCTAAAACTCAAAAAATTATACGGTTTTGAGTTTTGTGTTTTGAACATTTGAGTTTGTTTAGAGTTTAGGGTTTCGAGTTTAGAGTTTAATATCTTCGTTTTGAACTTTTAACCCTGACTACTTTACCATCAAAGGTCGAGGTTAAGGAAAAAGTTAATGACATCGTCAGTTGGTTCTATTTATGAACAGTTTGAAAAGGTATCTCGGGATTTTTCGGAGAAACCGGCGCTCATTTACCTCGGTGTAAGGTATAGCTATTATCAGTTGCATGAGGCCGCCCAAAGTCTTGCGGCCAATCTACATCGTCAAGGTGTGAGGAGAGGTGATAAAGTGATCCTCTATCTTCCAAACTGTCCTCAGTGGATCATGACCTGGTTTGCTCTGCTGCGATTGGGTTCGGTTGCGATACCCATTTCACCTATCTACACGCCTGCAGATCTCAGGTATATGGCCAATGACAGTGAAGCTGAGACAGTCTTCTGCTTAGACACCAACTTCGGATACGTAGCACAGGTCCTTCCTGAGACCGGCTTGAAACGAGTGGTGGTGACGAATATCGCTTCCCTTCTACCATGGTGGAAGAGGATGATTGGCATTGGATTTAATAAGATCCCTAAGGGGAAGTTCACATTGGGACGAGATATCTTCGTTTTTGAGAGGCTTCTTAAGGACGGGGCGATCTCTTCATTGCCTGCCTTCAAAGGAGAAAGTGAAGAGATGATTGAAATGCTTTACACCGGGGGGACAACGGGGCTGCCCAAAGGGGTGCCCTTTTCCAATATCATCTTTTTGGAGGGTGTGGCTGAACAGAGATCAGTCAGTGAATTCCCCATTCCCAAAGGGAAGGATATCGTCGTCCAAGGAGGCCCACTCTTCCACATTCTCGGTCAAGCCGTTGGACTTGGAGGGGTTCTTTCTGGTGACACTTTGGTCGTCTTGCCAAGGGTGAATTTGGACGGTCTATTCGATCATATTCAGAGGTATAAGGTTACAACCCTTTTTGGCGTTCCGAGCATGTATCGAATGATCCTGGAACACGACAGGGTTGACTACTACGACTTGAGCTCCCTTATCTATTGCTTCTCTGGCGGGGATGTGCTCCCCACTGAGGTGGCTGAGAGGTGGCTTAAAAGGTTTGGGAAACCCATCTATCAAGGGTATGGAGCGACGGAGACCTGTGGAAGGGTATCCCTCACCCCTATGGATGAAGAGGCTCCATCAGGAAGTGCAGGCAGAGTGACACCCCTTCAGAGGGTCAAACTCGTAGACCCCGACAGCCTTGAGCCTGTTCCTCGTGGCGAGCCAGGGGAGTTATTGGTCTCATCGGATCATATGGTCAGGGCCTACTGGAACAAGCCTGGGGAGACTGCTGAGTGCTTCGTCGAGATGGACGGGCGACTCTGGTATAGGACTCGCGACATCGTAAGGATAGACGATAAAGGATGGCTATTCTATCTGGATCGATCAGTGGACACGATTAAACACAAGGGCTATCGCGTCGCTGTTTCAGAAATAGAAGCTGTTCTTCAGGAACATCCCGCAGTGATCGCTTCCTGCGTTGTGGGGGTTCCGGATGAAAAGGTGGGTGAAAGGATCAAAGCCTTTGCGGTTCTTAAGGGAGATGTGAAAGGTGTGAGCGCATACGATCTTATGAAATGGTGCCGTCAAAGGCTGGCTCCCTATAAAGTTCCTCAGTACATCGAGTTTAGAGATATGCTCCCGAAGTCGAAAGTCGGTAAACTCTTAAGGCGGGAGTTGAGGGCCGAAGAACGAAAGCGCTTTGAAAAAGTGGATTAGGTCAAAAGTTGTCTTCTCAATCTTTTTTCCTTCCTAAATTTCAACGACCTTATTTAGAAAAGAGCCGCATCATAAGATGAAAAGAATCATACTGTTCAATCCCGAAAAATGTGTTGGATGTAAACAGTGTGCCTTAAGCTGCTCTTTTATCAAAGAACAATCTTTTAGCTTGGGGAAAGCACGAAATAAGACACTCTGGGTGTATAAGAAAAATATGTCTGTACCCATAAGTTGTCAGCATTGTGAAAAACCTCTTTGCTTGGATGTTTGTCCTACAGGAGCAATATTGCGCAATGAATATACCGGTGCCATAGTCATTAATGATGAAAGATGTAACGGTTGTAAGGCTTGTATTGAAATATGCCCCTTTGATGCTGTGATCTGGGATGTAGACCTTGGGTGTGTGATTAAGTGCGATCTATGTGGGGGTGATCCGGAGTGTGTTAAGCATTGTTTATACGGTACCCTATCTTGGGTAGAGGCAGATGAAGCAGCCATTTCTCAAAAACGGTCAGGAGTGGATTACCTTGCCGAAGTCATGACCGAACTTAAGGAAACTTAATTGCTTGAAATTAATCTTAGAGGATTGAGATGAATTATTTCGGTTATGCAGGCAAAGAACTATATATTGACCTGACAAATAATTCCGTTGAGAAGAGACCTACAAACTTCGACATAGCAGTGAAATTTCTTGGTGGCATGGGTCTTCAACTAAGGCTTTTATATGAATTATTAAAACCAGAAACCAATCCATTTTCACCGGAGAACCCTATTATCATTGGATCCGGGCCATTAACGGGCACCGGTGCTCCTGGCACGCCAAGGGTTATGGCCACATTAAAATACCCTGAAACCGGAGCAGTTGGCTCTGGAGGAGGGGCGATGAGATTTGGTTTTACGCTTAAGTTGGCTGGTTATGACCATATCATCATAACAGGGAAAGCCAGTAAACCAGTCTATATAAAGATTATGGATGATGATGTTCAAATTTGTGATGCGAGTCACTTGTGGGGAAGCGATATTGTTGAGACTACCCTGAGTTTATGGAAAATTCATAGAGACTGTGGCGTCATAGCAATGGGTCAGGCTGGAGAACACTTGGGCAAAATCGCGCAGACGGCATGCGATCTTGGTGCTTCCCTGGGAAGAGGCGGTCTCGGTGGTGTCATGGGGAGCAAAAATCTTAAGGCTTTAGTGGCCACAGGCACAGGTTCTATAAAAGTTGCCAACCCAAAAAGATTTAATAAGGCGCGAGAGAGCTTATTCGAAAGAGCCAAAAGATACCCCTATCACGATGATATCGTAAGATACGGGATCATGGAAAACTGGCCTAATTATAGCGTGCAATTTGGCTACACAAAGAATCGCACAGTAGTTCCTGCCCTTGAATTCATTGATAAACAGGTTGGTTTTGAAGCCTATAAGAAATTAGCAAAAAAGGCTTTGGGATGTCCCTCCTGTTTTATAGCAGATAAAGAGATTGTTGAAATCCCCTCTGGGCGATTTAAAGGTCTTAAATGGTTTACTCCCTCCTACCTGAACAGCGCAGTACTTTCAACCAGGTTAGGTATTAGAGACTCTGGAGAGGCAGTCAAATTTGGAGATGCAACAGATCGTTACGGGATAGATCAGTTGGGGTTTAGCGATTTGCTTGATTTTATTTTTAGTCTTTACGAAGAAGGTACTATAAAGGAGTCAGATGTAGGTGGTTTACCCTTAGGACGAGGAGATATTGATGTCATTCTTATTTGGCTCGAAAAAACAGCCTACAGGGAAGGTTTTGGCAATATGATTGCCGATAGTTGGCAAGGATTGATGAAAGTCTTTGGCGACGATCTGATAAAGAAAAGGACTGCAGTGATTAAGGGAAGAGAAGGCATCTGGGACCCAAGAATATCTGGTCTGGGGACAAATGAATTTGCCCAACTCACCTATCCACGAGGCCCGAATGCTGAATCGGGTGGATCAGGCCTTTATACTCTGAATCAGCCTGTTGAGGCGGTTAGAAGACATGCAGAAAGAATGGGCATGTCTCAGGAGGTTCTTGATCGGTGCTGTGATTCACCGCTAAAGATCAATATAGGAAGATTTGTTACATCCTCCGAACACTGGCTTGCCCTGTTTAATTCTTTAGGTATTTGTAACAGACACGTCAATAATAGATTTTATAACATCGATATCATTTCTGAACTTTACTCAGCAGCAACAGGGATTGATCTCAGCCCTCAAGACCTCATAAAATATTCTGAGAGAGTCTGGAATGTATTTAAAATGATTAATGTTAAGGAGGGATTCTCAAGAAAAGATGATGAACCACCCGAGGTCTGGTTTCAACCCATACAAACGCAGGAGGGGAAAGAACTTCATATGATGGACTATTACAAGACGAAGAGGCTTACCCGCGAAGATGTGATAGAATGGCTTAACGATTATTACGATCTAAGAGGTTGGGATAAGGAAAAGGGTATACCTACAAAGGAGAAACTCATAGAGCTCGGGCTTGAAGATATGGCCCAAGATTTAAATAAGGCAAAATTCTCCTAAATGGATTGCTTGCGTTCTCAATAGAATAAAAAAGGCCAGGTTGGGAAAAAGGGGGGTGCTATGTATAACTTTCAACTTTCGGAAGAGAGACGGAAGTTTCAAGAGATGACAAAGAAATTTGCCGAGAAAGAAGTAAAACCTCTTAATGACAAGTTTGAAGACGACTGGGCAACCCATCAATATATGCCACAGGTATTAAAGAAAGCGGCCGAATTGGGTTTTTTGGGTCTGCCTATCGAGCCCAAATATGGAGGTGCCGGAGAGGATGGGATGACGATCATGGTGGTCTTGGAAGAACTTGCCGCTGTCAATGGCGGAGTGGCCTGTGTGATTGGTGATACATGGTTTGCCCAGACACCCATCATCATTGCTGCTGATGAGGAACAGAGAGAGCGTTTCCTTAGGCCTTTGGCATCCAGAGATGAAGTCAATCTTGGATGTATCTGCATGACAGAGCCTGCCTCAGGTGCAGATATTGAAGACGATCGAATGAGATTAAGAACTGTGAAAACAATTATTAAAGAAGACGGTGACGACTATATCATTAATGGGGTGAAAGTGTGGCCAAGCAACGCGGGCATTGCCTCACACTATATTGTCGTTGTCACCACCGACCCCAAATTAGAGGAAAAAGGGTCGGGCATCATTGTGGTGGAAAACGACACCCCCGGTCTTTCATTTGGCAAGATTGAAAGAAAAATGGGAATGGCCGAGGATCAGAATCGCGAAGTGATATTTG
>CAZFJD010000085.1:0-2569 GCA_964518775.1 uncultured Syntrophaceae bacterium | reverse complement strand
AAGATTGAAAGAAAAATGGGAATGGCCGAGGATCAGAATCGCGAAGTGATATTTGAAAATGTCCGTGTACCCAAGAGGAATCTACTTGGCAAAATAGGGCATGGCCATCGATTACTTCAAAGAACTGTCGCTTATAATAGGCTCGGGGCAGGGATGATCTCCGTAGGGATGGCCAGAGGTGCATTTGAATACGCACTTAAATATTGTAAAGATAGGGTGGTGGGTGGGAAGCCCCTTATCAAACATAGCCTGATTTCAGCGATGTTTGCAGATATGGCCACAAAAATTGATGCCGCAAGGCTTCTTGTCTTTAGGGCATCGTGGTCTCTTAGGATGAGAGACCCAAATAGAGCAAGGTATTCCAATATGGCAAAGGTATTTGCAACCAATATGGCCATGGAGGTGACCTCAAATTGTGTCCAGGTAATGGGATCTTATGGTTATTCCAAAGAATATCCAGTAGAAAAGTATATGAGGGATGCAAAGATAGTACAGATATATCTCGGTCCGAACGAACTGGTTCAACAGCTTATTGGGGAAAGTCTTTGAAAGGAGCAGAGCTATTTAATCCCTTTTGTTTTTCAAACTTTTCCATCCCCAGTTTTCATTTTAATGCAGTCTTCATCCAATCCTTTATTTTCTTAGCGGACTTCATAGCATTAACCGCAGTCTCCTTATCATAATGGGTTGGCCAATGTACAGGATAACGGGTATCGATATAAAAAGGGTTTAAGTACCGGCAGGCTTCTTCTAATTCTTCAATCTTATGGTTTTTCTCTTTGCAGATGATTAATAATTCTATAAGATTGTGAATGGGTCTAAACTCAAGATGATTTGCAATGATGAAGGCTTTAAGATATTTTTCTGCTGCCTGGTGGAAATGGAAACATATCTGAGAATAATATTTAGTCCCTTTTAAGCCTATTCGTGCAAAACCGAAATCTTCTTCCGCTTTCTCCAGCCACTCTCTATAAACCTTATTCTTTCGCATAAAGGACATTCCCATTTTTAAAAACAGCTTTCACAAAAGGGTCTCCTAATTTCGCCCTTTTTTTTACTTCTTCAGGTGTATATACAATAAAATCTGTCGCTATCTTGTATTTTATTAATTTGTCCAGTTCGCGAATCCGATCCACTCCCAAATGAGGAGGATTCTTCTTAATGATGAAGAGGTCAATATCTCTTGGAGATTTATTTTTTTCCGATAGAGAGCCAAAAAGGATCACCTTTTCCGGATGATACTCCTTTATAAGCTGGTTAACGATTCTCTTGACCTCTTCCTTGAATTTCCTTTTTGTAATCATCTGAGTATTCCCTTGGACAGTATTATACTCCATTGCTGATAATTTTCAAATAGAAGCGCAGTACCTCCGTGTTCTTCTCTGCCGTGAAGAAATAAATGGCCGCCAACCTTTTCTCTAAGATTTCTTTCTGGAATGTTGGTTTAACATTTTTGTTCCACCATACAACATTTGAAGTAGTAATCGATAAAACAAAGTCATATATTGGATGACAAAGCATGGGAAATAATTCTTGTTGAAGTTTCCATCCAAAATTAGTAGACTCTTATCAAATATAGGGGTATACCAACCTCCCAACTAACCTTTGGGGGACTCCATGACCACTCAAGTCGATAAGACCCGACCACGGGAAGTTAAACGTAAACTTACTGCCATCTTCAATGCAGATGTGAAGGGTTACAGCCGCCTCATGGGAGAGGATGAAGAAGGAACTATCCGCACTCTGAACACTTACAAAGAGGTAATAACTGGATTCGTTCAGAAGCATCAGGGGCGAGTAGTCGGCACCGCGGGAGATAGCATGTTGGCGGAGTTTTCCAGTGTGGTGGATGCAGTCCGATGTGCGGTGGGGATTCAGGAGGAACTGAAAGATAGGAATAAGGAGTTGTCGGAAGACCGTCGGATGGAGTTTCGGATTGGGGTTAATCTTGGGGATGTGGTGGAGGATGGAGATACGATTTACGGGGATGGGGTTAATATCGCTGAGCGGGTGCAGAGTTTAGCAGATGGAGGAGGCATCTGTATCTCTGGAACTGTTTATGACCATGTGGAGAATAAACTATCTCTTGGATATCAGTATCTTGGAGAACAGACTGTAAAGAACATCGCAAAACCAGTGCGGGTTTATCGGGTCCTGATGGAGCCTGAAGCAGCGGGCAAAGTGATTGGAGAGAAAAAGACTGAACCAATACAACGGCAGATGGCTACAATAGGTTTGGTAGTTGCTGCGATTGTAATAGTTGCTGCTGTGGTGGTCTGGCGTTTATACTTTCGTCCTACTCCTCCTCCGGTGGAGGTTGTTTCTAAAGAAAAAATGGCTTTTCCCCTTCCAGACAAGCCATCCATCGCGGTGCTTCCCTTTGTCAATGTGAGCGGTGATCCTAAAGAAGACTATTTCAGTGACGGGTTAACTGAGCAAATTATCACTACCCTCTCCAGTTATCCACGTCTGTTCGTGATTGCCCGCCAGTCGTCATTTTCTTACAAGGGCAAGTCCGTGAAAGTCCAGCAGGTGGCTGAGGAGCTAGGAGTGCAGTATGTATTAGAGG
>CAZFJD010000084.1:0-11397 GCA_964518775.1 uncultured Syntrophaceae bacterium | reverse complement strand
CCCCAGCCATAGAAGAAAAATGGGTTCGGTTCAATTGAATCGAACCCATTTTTATTGCCGAGAGCCAGAGACAGTTTACAAATACCCTACCGTTCCAGAGGCTTGTAAAATTTACTTGACAACTCCAAATTTATATGTAAAATGGAATTATGTATTCCAGATTCATCACCCCGCCCAAAGGAAAAAGTTTCTTTTTGTTCGGTCCCCGAGGAACCGGAAAGACCACGTGGGTTAAGTCTGCCTTTCTAAAAGCTGTTTATATTGATTTGTTAGAAGCTGAGCTATTTAATGATTTGACAGCGAATCCGCAAAGGTTGTCGAATTTTATCCCTCCTGATTTCAAAGATTGGGTCATCATTGATGAAATTCAAAGGATCCCTGATCTTTTGCATGAGGTCCACCGTTTGATTGAAACAAAAAAATATCAGTTTATTCTCACTGGGTCCAGTCCTCGGAAGCTTAAAAGAAAGGGTCCAAATCTTCTGGCTGGCCGGGCGTTAACGCTTTCCATGCATCCTTTATCGGTTGCTGAATTGGAAGATGATTTTCGATTGGAGCATTCTCTTAGGTATGGTCAATTACCCAGTGTCTACACGGAGGCTGACCCGAAAAAATATCTTGAGGCATATGTCAGGACCTATCTCGAGGAAGAGATTCGTCAGGAAGGGCTTACAAGAAATCTGTCGGCATTTGCTCGATTTCTGGAAGCGGCGAGTTTTTCCCAGGGGTCCATTTTGAACATTTCTGCTGTGGCACGGGAATGTCATATCGAGAGAAAGGTCGTTGAGAGTTATTTTTCAATCCTTGAAGATTTGATGATCGGTTACCGGATACCCATTTTCTCCAAGAAGGCAAAAAGACGACTTATAGTGCACCCAAAATTTTATTTTTTTGATGTGGGAGTTTACAGGACGTTGAGACCTATGGGGCCGCTCGATGCTCCAGAAGAGGTTGATGGAATCGCTTTGGAAACACTCTTCCTTCAAGAACTTATTGCCCTTAATAGCGCCTTGAATTTTGGCTATAAGATTTTTTACTGGCGTACTTCAAATGGCAGGGAAGTGGACTTTGTCATGTACGGCCCTAAAGGGTTGCTTTCTTTTGAAATAAAAAGAACATCGAGAATAACATCCACCATGCTTGGAGGATTGAAATCGTTCTTAGTGGATTATCCTATGGCAAAGGCATACCTCGTTTACATGGGAAATCGACGAATGTACGAGGAAAAAATTGAAATTGTTCCGGTTTTGGAAATCCTGAAGAATTTAAGGTCCATATTATCAGGTAAAATTACAGCAGTTTAAAAGAGTAATTATACCCCCCTGAAACATCTCCCATCAGATACTCATCTCAGATACTCATCTCTTGACATTAACGTTCACTTAAATTATAATGTTCACTGAATGGTGAACAATGCCTTTTTGGTGAACAACCTATGACCGAAAAAGAGATTAAGCAACAATTCAAATCTGACTTTAAAGATCTTTTCCCCAAGCTGAAAGATGCTACTCTTATTTTTGAGCACTCTTTAGGAAAAAAGAGAAAGGTAGATGTTGTGTTACGCTTGAAAATAGGAGGAAGGAAGGAAGCGCTTCTTTGCGAAGTTATTAGCCAGAGCTTTCCAAAACAAATAAGGGAAAAAGGATTGCAGCTTTTGGAAACGAGCGAACAAGGCAAGAAGGGGTATCCAGTAATTATTGCTCCTTACATATCCGAGTTAGGAAAAGAAATTTGCAAAAAGATTGGAGTGGGATTCTTGGATCTTTCTGGAAATGCATACCTTGATTTTAACTCTTTCTATCTTGAGGTAGAAGGTAAACCAAACAAATTCAAGTCATTGGGTAAGCTCTCAGGACTTTTTAACCCGAAAGGGGAAAGGGTATTAAGGTTCTACTTATTTCAAAAGAAAGATGAATCGCTGCAAAGTTATAGACAAATAGCAAAAGAAATTTCTGTCAGTCTCGGTCAGGTATCGAAAGTTAACAAGAAATTGGATGAATTAGGATTCTGGGTAGAAGGATCAGAGGGTGTGAAAGCACTCGATAAGACAAAACTTCTGGACTTATGGAGAGACAATTATCGGTTCGAAAGAAACAGAATATTGAGTTTCTATTCAATGAAGCAAATACCTCAAATCGAAAAACAGCTTGCCGAATATTGCAAGGTCAAAGGAGTACAGTATGCTCTTACACTTTTTTCAGGTGCTAATCGCCTTGCTCCATTCACGAGATATAATGTTGCCACAAGCTATTTTAGTGGTGATATCGAAAAAATAAGAGGAGATCTTGAACTAAAAGAGGTTCCTTCAGGAGCGAATCTACAAATAATAATACCTTATGATGAAGGAGTGTATTATAAAGCTCAGGAAGTCAATTCCTTTATCATTGCAAATCCGATACAAATTTATCTCGATTTATACAATTATAAGGGACGTGGAAGGGAACAGGCAGATTTTTTGAGAGAGCGGATTTTAAAAATCTGAGATGAACGTTAAGAACGAATACACACCAAGGGAAATAGAGGCATGCGTTATTGTGATGCGAGAGCTTTTTACATATTTAAAACCTTATCGTAACCAAATCGTGCTCATTGGAGGCTGGGTGCCTTATTTCCTCCTCGAAAAATATTCGTCTTCTGGCAGTGAATATGACCGACATGTGGGTTCACTTGATGTTGATGTCGCCCTGAATGCCTTTTCCATCCCAGAGAGTGCATACAAGACCATCCTTGAGATCCTCAAGGAGAGGGAGTTCTATCAAAGGAAGGATAATCTGGGCAAAGACATCCCAGCAAGTTTCTTAAAGAAAGTAATCTTCGAGGATGGAGAGGAGATAGAGGTACAAATCGATTTCTTAGCTCCTGAGTATGGTGGTTCGCCCAAGAGGAGAAGACATCAAGTCATACAAGACATGTTGGCAAGGAAGGGGCGTGGAACCGATATCGTTTTTGACCAGACAGAAATCATCCATTTATCAGGGCCGATTTCAAGTGGAGCGAACATTGAATTGGACATAAAAGTGGCGAATGTGACAGCCTGCTTTGTGATGAAAGGCATAGCTTTAGGCGAAAGGGCGAGCGAAAAAGATGCTTATGATCTTTATATGCTTGCCCGATATTATAAGGAAGGTCCTCAGTCGGTTCTCTCTGAATTAAAGAAATTGGGGAATCATGGGTTGATGAAA
Organism: uncultured Syntrophaceae bacterium; assembly: GCA_964518775.1. Taxonomy (GTDB): domain Bacteria; phylum Desulfobacterota; class BSN033; order BSN033; family UBA1163; genus JACAEX01. The sequence goes on along the minus strand of CAZFJD010000084.1, from coordinate 8,215 downwards.
GAAGCGCTAAGAAACATAGAAGAGCAGTTCAAGGATGTAAGATCCATTGGACCTGTATCGGTAGCAAGGTTCATGGGAGTTACTGATAAGGATGAATACGACAGAATTACCCGTGACGCCTATGAATTGCTCCAGTTTATCATTCACGGAATGAGGAAGGAGCAGTGAAGGAGGACGGGTAACATTCTGAAAATCTGGCGGCCCGAAGCAAGAGGAGGGAATCGAAACATAAGATTCAGAAAGGAAAGCTTTACATACGTTTAATGATCGATCACTCAATAGTGGGCTATCCGTCAAACAAACAATTAATAGAACCCCATTTCATTACCAGTTCACTTTTACAAAATCTGTAAAGTGGATAAGTTTAAATTAAAGGAGGGTTATTATGTCTTATCCTTGCTGGAAGATATTTTCTACTGTCGGTCTTGCTATTACGCTAATTGGTCTATTCTTTTTACTGACGAAACAGCCAGGTTATGGTCGATAATATCCGGTTGGAAACCCCGCTGTTTCCCGAAGGATCGAAGCACTAATATTGTGTTGAATGAAGTTTCGGCATTCTGAAAAATAGAAACGTCTCCCTTTCTTTTTCTCGTACAATACTCAAACAAAATCTTCTATGCAAAAGGTAACTTGTCTCTTTGAACTGATATCTTAATTGTGCCGTCACATTCTCCATCAATTGATACCGATTGGGAATTTGAAATCAACTGTACTATCCAAGTATGAATCGGATATTTGGCCTGGTTGTTTTCATTAATATTTGTGTTCACCATGATAATTCCAAAATCAAATCGAATACCCTTCCTGTGAGTGATTACATGAACCATCAAGAAAAGAATGGGCTCTTGACTATCCCTTTTCACGAATATGAGGCAAGGTCTTTTCGGTTCCTCAGCAGTTAACTCCTTTAGCAGGTATTTTCCCGCCTCCACAAGAACTTTCTTCCCAGATTTACATTCGAGTCTTGTATAAAAGTGTAAATAATCAAGCATGGCGAAGAATTTATCTTGGTTTTCAAACCTTTCCTTTGTTAATTCACCAAGGTCAAAGAAGTGAACAAGGCCGGTGTTACATGTTTGAGATCTGAGAAAGGAATACTTGCAAAGTTTGTTATTTAATACACTCAAATAATCGGCATGATGATCTATCGGCAGTTGTTCCAAACCCCATTCAAATTTATCCTCATCACCCAGGAGGGTGCGGAAGTTTTGTGCAACATTAGTTCCGAGCTTTCTTGAAGCTGCTTCCTTGAACAATAAATCCCCAGATGGTTCATTTACTTCAATAAAGAAAAATCCTTCAAGAGGGGCCTCATTGAGATCATCAGGACCACAAATAAGGTCGGGGGTTTTGTTAAATCCTTTTCCTAAAAGGACAGTTCTCACTTTAGGGTCACTCTCGCAAAATCTCAATCCCGGCATACCAAGTGAATTCAGAAAGGAAAAAACGTTGTTTGTGGCTCTATCAGGAGTCACATCTATTTTCTTCAATTTCCGACTCCTTTTCATGGCCGAAATTCAACTACCAGAACTGGGAAGATAGACGAAGTTCGGATATGCTGCCTAAGGATTAATGCTTGGAATATACATGCTTTATGGAAATAGGTCAAACGAAACGAGGAAGGAAGCGGTATCTGAACAGAGATAGTATTGAGGTGATCTTTGTTCTGGTAAGCCGAATCATTCTGAAAAGACTGTTGTGAAAATTGATGTGACTCCAGAGTGAAAATGGGTGGGTCTGTGTGATAAGAACAAGGTGCCAATAAGAATTGGAGATCGGTCTTCTTTAACCTCTGTATTAACCCATGTATTAAGCAATATATTAACAAATCTATTAAGAAAATAAGGTCATAATGTTCAAATATAATACTCTCTTCTACACTTTGGTAAGGTACAAAATCTATGTGTGCGGGTGAACCAGACCGTAAGTTATAAAGCATTGGCCAAGCGATTTACGATCTCCATGGTTACATAGCCACATGGATAAAATCCATCCCAGTCGAAGAGATATTTGAAGGCGAAACCGTTCGGGAAGGACTTGCCCAAGTACTTGATTTAGATGGTCACCCAAAAGCTACACGGTGCTACGCATGGTCTCATGAGTTGGATAACTCAGAGAAGAGGGGATTCTTTGCGGTGCTTCATCAGGGGCCTGTTGATTCGCCAGAAAAGGCAGTGAGAGCGGTAATTGTTGGGGAAGTTCGTAAAACCAATAAATGGCGTTAACTTTTTGCGGATCTTAAAAAATCTTGAATTTCAGATTCTTTCAAGCCTGCTTGTCGAAGAGTACTTATGACAAACTCGTCTTCCAATAAGTCTGCCATCGGCACGGAAATGTAGTGAGTTCCTCCGGTTTTACGGTAAAGATAAGTTCGCTTCTGCTTGGATTTGTAATGGTACTCTAAGGTACGAATTTTATTAACGAAGGTTTCTCTGCGAACCATGTGAGCTCATTATCGCAGGAATGAATGGCAGATCGAACCGCATGTCTGCTTGGCGATGGGGAATTTGTCCAACGAGCTTCCACCCATGCTCTTTCATGAATCGATTTAACTCATTAGAACTGAGTAAGTCTTTGAGTATCGCGTCTAAAGTGAAAGCTATGTCTTCCATCAAATTGGCCCACGTGTCGGCTTGAAGGGTAAGTTTAAGAGGGTCGCAAATTGCTACCCAATTACCTCCTTTTGCCTTTAGAATCTTGCATTCCACTCTGCCGTCTACTCGGACCACAATAGGGGTTTTGGTTGCCATCTTCACATACTCCCTGTTAAAGAGGAAAAAAGCTTATAAAATGTAACGTATCAGTAGAAATTTTTGGCTTTCACATACCATTAATTAAGATTTTTGTCAACGAAAATTTCAGATTAAATAATAACAATTTAAAAAGCGCAAAACAATGGGGCAAAGCATGTATTTTCAATCTACTAATTATGCAAGCAATTTTTACACCACTCTATATAAAAACGTAACCTATTAATAATATTTAGATATTCCCGAAGTCAAAAAATCTCTTTTTCTTGTTTAGGGTAAAAAATTTCCAACAGATGAGCAATTTTGCGCCATCCCCTGTATCGTTTCTAAATTGTCAAGCAAAAATGAGGCGAAGTCCAAGCACGCATTTTAGGCTGCCAACCTCCATTGAATCTGCCTGTTCAGGGGGGACATAAGAGACATTATGAGGATGACCTTCGATCTGCCAACCCGAATCAATCCAAAAATAGTATTGTGAAAATTGATGTGACTCCAGAGTGAAAATGTGGGGGATTCTGTCACATGTTTGATTCCTTTTTAAGCATTTCAAGAATCCCCCATCATTGCTTCAAATTTTAGAGTTTCTTAATATTTTCGTTAGCTTGTTTATTCTTGCGTAGTGTTGTAATTCTTGCCTTTCTCTAACTCTGACTCCGTGAATCGAGGTTCGACTCCTCGTCCCCCAGCCAATAATTTCAATGAGTTAGAAATTTAGGGTTTTTCAAAATCGAAATTAGTCACTAAAAAGTCACCAAAAATGTTTAAGGGGTTGGTTCTCCAGTTTGGAGCCGCCCCTTTTCATTTGTTACCGCTCTATATTAAGGCCGTGGTAGAGCAGATTTAATCTGGCGTCCTCTGTCTTGATATGCGATTCTTGCTTCCCGAAAGTTTTGATTGACCCCTTTCAGTAAAAAGCGTATATTCCATTCAGTAATCGAGGGCACGAGACCAAAGAGGATTATCACAACATGACGCAGATTTCCAATATTAGAGAAGCTATAGACAACCTAAGGACTCGTATTGCACGGGCAAACCAGACTTTTGATCGATGGATCGATACGGATGATGATTTTTTTGAGCCGTCCTGGTTAATCGAAGCGTGTTTTCTTCAAGTCTTAGCTATCTCCGAGGCCCTTGAACTCGAAGAGTTTCGCAAAATGGTGCATTCAGAATATTCTTCAATCAAGAACTCCAATGAGGGTTTTTGCAAAAGTGATACCCATTCTGATGGCACTCCATATTCGATTAGTTTGTCAAGGATAAGGAGGTTTGTTCTCGTTTTAGAATCTTTTTTTCCCGAAAAAGGCCATATCAGGATCACGGCAGATCCATTGCAAATAATTCGTGACATCAACTACGTCATTACCAATAAGGATCTTTTTGGGACTACTCCGGCCAACGAAAGCGATGTACATATTCGCATTGAGGGTATTTTGAAATGCGTCTTTCCTGATTTAAAAACTAAACCGATTCTCACAAAGCAGATAAAAAACTTCGAACCTGATACAGGGATTCCTTCAATAGAGACTCTTATCGAATACAAATTTCTTTCCCGTAAAGAAGATATTGGAGTGATAGCAGATCAGATTCTGGCTGATACACGCGGTTATACCTCAAAAGACTGGAAACACTTTCTGTACGTTATTTACGAGACTAACCGCTTTCGGAATGAGAAGGATTGGAACCAGCTCTTGAAACAATCTGGCGTGCCTGAAAGTACCACTGTCGTTGTTTTGAGCGGGGAGCCAACAACAAGTAAAAAGAGGAATAAATAGCACATATGCTTCACTGTGACCCGCCTAACCACACGGGCAACCGTCTTGCGTTTAATTAGAAATCAATAAGTCTCATCACGGACATATCCGCAGGCTTCGTAGGTGTACTCCCCTCCTGAACCAATCGATTGCTGCAAAAAGGAAAGAAACATCAAAAACGTATTCTTGTAGTTTTGACATGTGAAGGATTCTTTGTTCGGTTCTTACTTTGGTAACAAATAAATTATAACCCCTGAAGTTCAAGTGGGACTGATATCGAGAAAAAAGCAAAAAAAGGGGACGTAGGTTCTAAAGCAACTTGTCATTTCTTCTAATTAAGATCTTCCCGTAAAACGTAAAAAAGTTAGATCGTTGGGCAGTCAGTCCCACAGCAAAGAAGAGGTCAATTCTTGTTGCGATTCAAAATTCTATAATATTCTCTTGAATGAGATCCCAAACTGTCAGGAATGAAACTTTGCTACCTTTTAAATTAACGGTGGTTTTAAGATTTTTGTTGATGACCATACATCTTTCCGGTTTATACTTTTCTATAAACCCGTGAAAGGAACGGGGGATAATTGGTTGGAATAATTCCCTGTATTTTACCTCAATGGGGAGAACCTTTCTGCCAAGATCAATAAGGAAATCGATTTCCGACCCTGATTTTGATCTCCAGTAATGAATCTCTGCATTGCTCCAGCGAAGTTTTCCTATAAGGATGAGAAATACCAGATTCTGAAAAACAAAGCCCAAGTCATCCTGACGAAGAAGCCGGCCAAAAATTCCAAGTGAGTAATTTCGGAGCCCCGTGTCGTTAAAATAAACCGTGGGAGATTTGCTAATCTCTTTTCGCACATTTCTAAAGTAGGGGGTAACTTTTTGTAGGATGAATGTGTTTTCAGCATACCATAAGTAATTCTTCAGCGTTTGAAGAGAAAGGCCAAGGGTATTGGAAATTTCTGAAAAATTAATTAATTTACCTACCTGATCAGCAAGCAGCTTAATCAATGAGCCAAAAGCTTCTATTTTTTCAACTCTTAAAAGATATGTGATATCCTTCTCCATGTAACCCTGATAAATTTCGTCGATCGTTCTTATCTTTTCCCTGAATTCGGTTTCAAGAATTACTCTTGGGTAGCCTCCGAAATTGAGATATTCAGACAGAAGCTGATCGAGTTTTGATTTTTCGGAAGAGAAAAAATCAGGGAGATTGCCTTCATATCTATAATTGGTTTTAAAATTGACAAATTCGATAAGTGATACCGGATAGAGCTCATAAACTCTTTTACGGCCCACCATGGACTCTTTGATTTTTGCTTTTAAATCAACACTCCCTGAACCTGAGACGATAAACTTATAAGGAAGGCCAAGGTCATGGATACCTTTTAAAAATAGGCCTGCATTTTCTTTTCTCTGAATTTCATCGATAAAAACAACCCCTTTTTTTCTTCCCAATTCGAGCTCTATCTTTTTTATCAAGCTTTGCTGAGAGAGGAAATATTCCCTGTCGTATTCGAAATCGAGACTCAGGAATAAAGTTTTTTCTCCCCTTTTTTGGAGCTCCTCCTGCAGAACTTTCATCAATGTCGTTTTACCGGACTGCCTTGGTCCGATCAAAAAAGCAATCTCCCTTTTACCCAGGTCACGCCGAAGATCTTCTAAAACCTCTCTTTTTATAAACAATTCTGCCATGGTGCTTATATTTTAACCGGAGAAATTTAAAAGTCAAGTTATAAATTTTCCATCGTAGGGAGATGAGGGAGTGAAAGGTGTGAGCGCCTATTTCTTATCCTGGCTTGCCACTTTGGCCCAGGAGTCGCGAAGGGACACGATCCGATTAAATACAAGCTTCTTAGGGGAAGAATCCTTGGAATCCACGCAGAAGTAGCCGAGCCTCTCGAATTGGTATCTGCTTCCCGGTGCCGCACCTATCAGGCTGGACTCTACACGGCATGAGCTGAGGGGCTCCAACGATTTAGGATTCAGATATTTTGTAAAGTCATCCTCTTCGCCGGTTGGATCCGCGACATTGAAGAGTCGATCATAAAGTCTTACCTCAGCAGGGAGCGAATGATTTGCTGAAACCCAATGGATGACTCCTTCCACTTTTCGGCCATCTGAGGGTGGAGCAATTCGCGTCTCTGGGTCATAGGTGCAGTGCACCTCGGTCACTTGGCCGGTTTTCTCATCCTTAACCATCCCCACACATTTTACGATGTAGGAATATCGCAAGCGCACCTCTCGTCCCGGACCAAGACGGTAATACTTCTTCGGCGGTTTTTCGAGGAAGTCATCCTGTTCGATATAAAGCACCTTGGAAAAGGGGACTCTCCGAGATCCCATCTCGGGATTCTGCGGATGATTTGGACATTCAAACTCTTCTGCCTGGCCTTCGGAATAGTTATCGATGACAAGGCGAAGGGGCCGCAATACCCCCATCACGCGCGGGGCGCGCTCATTCAAATCCTCGCGGACGCAATGCTCAAGAAGAGACATATCAACAATATTTTCGTTCTTGGCCACTCCAATCTTCGCACAAAAATTACGAATCGCCTCTGGTGTGTAGCCTCGCCTTCTCATCCCTGCAATGGTTGGCATTCGTGGATCGTCCCAGCCCGTGACGTCTCCTTTCTCTACCAATTCGATCAGCCGTCGCTTACTGAGAATCGTGTAGCTGAGATTGAGACGAGCGAATTCGATTTGCTGAGGGTGGCAATCCACGTTCAACTCATCCAGAATCCAATCATACAAAGGACGGTTATTTTCAAACTCCAGCGTACAAATGGAATGGGTGATTTTTTCAATTGAATCCGAAAGGCAGTGGGCAAAGTCGTACATCGGGTAGATGCACCATTGCGTACCTGTTCGATAGTGGTGTGCTCGCTTGATGCGGTAGAAGATCGGATCTCGCATGGTGATGTTTGGAGAGGACATATCGATTTTGGCACGAAGGACATGGGCACCATCTTCGAATTCACCTGCTCGCATCCGCGAAAACAGGTTCAGGTTCTCTTCGATGGACCGATTGCGATAGGGACTCTCTCTGCCTGGCTGGGTCAAGGTGCCGCGGTACTCCCTTATTTCATCCGCACTCAGACTGCAGACATAGGCCTTGCCAGCTTTAATGAGCTGAACCGCAAATTGATAAAGTTGCTCAAAATAGTCCGAGGCATAGAAGAGCCGATCCTGCCAATCGAACCCCAGCCAGCGGACGTCATTGATAATCGATTCCACATATTCGAGTGATTCACCACTCGGATCCGTGTCATCCATCCGTAAATTGCAGGGGCCATTGTACCGTGCAGCAATACCGAAATTGAGGCAGATCGACTTGGCATGTCCGATGTGAAGATAGCCATTCGGTTCGGGCGGGAAGCGTGTCGCAACACGTCCTCCGTGCTTCTTTGTCTTCAAGTCCTCGTCGATGATGTCCCGAATGAAATCGGTTGCAGAAGAAACATCTTCTTGAGTCATATTTTCAACTTCCTTTCGGCTTATTTTTACCATAAGCGACTTCCTCTTTCAATATGTCATGCTTCATTTCAAAGGCTGTTTGTAGTATAAAGATGTTGAATCATTTTATGGAGGGATGCATATGGAAGAAGAAACTATTGACGCTAAGTTTGTTGCTACGGTGACGAGCGCAAAGGGGACCTGCCATGCCAACCATAAGTTCGGTCAGAAGTTTGAATTGAACTGCTACGATTC